>NZ_JABEBY010000009.1:0-119618 GCF_046719765.1 Halonotius sp. F2-221B | reverse complement strand
AACTTCCTCAGCCTCACACTCAACACTGATCGCTGGTTCGAGAAAATCTTGAGTACCGACTTCTACAGATGAGCGTAATTGTATAACGACGATTCTACAGACGTTTTAGGAGCTACTCACGCTGTGCTGCGGTTCGGTGTTAAAAAAAAAAGCAGTCGAGCCGATTTAGCTCAGGATGTATGAGCTACTGTTTTCGATGTTTCGCGGTGTGCTGACCTGTTTGTAGGTCTGTCCGCCTGCTGGTGCCTGTGCGATGATCGAGTATTGCTCATCTTCGTCAAGCGGGCTGATCCCAGAGGCACTGTTTAGGTCGAACTGGACGACCATCAGATCTTCTTGATCCTTGAGGACGCTCGTGCCACTCTCAAGCGACTGTTTCTGATCGAATGAAAGGTAGCCTTCATTTTCATTCCCACTCAGGACAGTCGCCTCTCCGGTGGGACTTGAGATCGTGTAGGACATCTGACTGAGATTGATCGGATCAGAGCCAGACGCCAACCGCATTGATATATTTACCTTGTCGATGTTTTCATCACTGCTGTTGGCGATTCCAACGATTTCGCCGACTTGGACGACATCGCTCACTTCGCTGGTCGTCTCTTCGCCTGTTTGCTGTGCCTGTGCTTGCAGGAGGCCAGCGGTATTGATAAGCACACCCGCCGCGATCGCTGCGACGAGAACCATCGCGATGAACACGATGAGTGTACCTATCCCTACCTGACCTCGGTCGTCAGTGTCGAACATGGGATTAGTACGCCTGCCCGGAATAGGTCAGACGCTATCGGAACAAGACGGAGGATGAATATATATGTACCCCACGAGATTTCAATACTGATAATTTTAGCTAAATCCAATTATTACAGCTTCCATTTCATGGTTTCAGAGACTGCCTAATGTTGTAAACTGCACACAGTAGGACGAGTTCACGAAACTCTCCGTACTCAGACCATGCAGCTGCGCCGAGCGGCGCAGCAACACTCGCCAGAGTGCTGCCTTGATTCTATCAAATCACTTATTTAGCGTCGGGTGAAGCGGGAGCTCTTCGACACGGATCATCGGCAGTTTCTCGCTTCGTGCCACTAGTTCTGACGGTCGAAACCGACGCTGTCTGGCTATTTATCAGAGCCAAAAAAAAAAAAAAACAGTCGGTAGTCGATTTAGCTCAGGATGTATGAGCTATCAGCTTCGATGTTTCGCGGTGTACTGACCTGTTTGTAGGTCTGTCCACCTGCTGGTGCCTGTGCGATGAGTGAGTACTGTTCATCTTCGTCAAGCCCGCTGATCCCGGGAGCACCATCTGTTCCATCCAGCAGGAACTCAACGACCATCAGATCCTCTTGATCCTTGAGAACGCGCGTGCCATCCTCAAGCGATTGTTTCTGGTAGAATGTAAGGTAACTACTCGCATTGTTCCCACTCAGGACAGTCGCCTCTCCAGTGGGACTTGAGATCGTGTAGGACATCTGACTGAGATTGACCGGATCAGAGCCAGACGCCAGCCGCATTGATACGTTTACGCTGCTAATATTCTCTTCGCCGACATCGGAATATCCAACGATTTCGCCGATCTGGACGATATCGCTCACTTCGCTGGTCGTCTCTTCGCCTGTTTGCTGTGCCTGTGCTTGCAGGAGGCCAGCGGTATTGATAAGCACACCCGCCGCGATCGCTGCGACGAGAACCATCGCGATGAACACGATGAGTGTACCTATCCCTACCTGACCTCGGTCGTCAGTGTCGAACATGGGATTGACACGCCTGCCCGGAATAGGTCAGACGCTGTCAGAAATATGTTTGAAGAGCGTTATATACCTATCCCGCCATTTTTCAAAATTGATATCCAAAAAGATAGAAAAACAGCATGAATGGCCGGTGAGACAGAGAGTACGAGCCTCGAGTTCAAAACTAATACTGTCGCAACAAAACACACAGGTCGGGGGTGCCGACAAGACGCTGCTCCCCTCGTCAGGCGTCATCTGATCGCAGCCGACGATAGGCGAGATAGGCAAGGCCAATTCCACCACCGATCAGCGCCGGAACCCCCGGTGAGTCAGCCGCCGCCGAGAGCTTTCGGGTGATCCCCCCGAGTGGCCCCGCTTCCTCGTCGTTGATGTGCTCCAAGACAGCCTCGGTGTCGTTCGGCACCGGCTCAGGGTCGCCGCCGGCCTCGAAGGCGGCGTCGGGATCTTTCAACAGGTGACCGGTCGTGAGACAGACAACCGACTCATCCGCGCTGATCTCCCCGTTCGCTCGGAGCTTGCGAAGCCCTGCAACCGAGGCGGCGGAGGCGGGTTCGACGCCGATCCCCGCCTCGGCGAGTTGTCGCTGGGCATCGGTGATCTCGTCGTCGCTGACGGCGACGGCGGTGCCGCCGGTGTTGTAGATCCCCGGCAGGGCTTTCGGCGCGTTGACCGGGTTGCCGATCCGGATCGCCGTCGCGCGGGTCTCTACGTCGTCCCACCGCCGCACCTCGTCGCGGCCGTTCTGGACAGCTTCGACCATCGGCGCGGCCCCCTCGGCTTGGACGCCCGTCAGCGTCGGCACCTGGTCTTCGTCGAGCGCGCCACTCGCAACGAGTTCGCGGAACGCTTTGTAGAGAGCGGCGGTGTTGCCCGCGTTGCCAACCGGGAGGACGATCCGGTCGGGGTACTCGCCGTAATCCTCGTAGTGCTCTTCGAGGATCTCGAAGCCGATCGTTTTCTGGCCCTCCAGTCGGAAGGGGTTCAGCGAGTTGAGGAGATACACCTCACCGAGACCGGCAAGATCCTGGACGATGTCAAGACAGCTATCGAAGTTGCCGTCGACTTCAAGGATGCGCGCCCCGTGGAGGCTGGCTTGGGCGATCTTGCCGGCGGCGACCTTCCCCGAGGGCAACAAGACGAGGGTTTCCATGCCGCCGCGGGCGCCGTAGGCTGCCAGTGCCGCGCTGGTGTTGCCGGTTGAGGCGCAGGCCAGCCGGCCGACGCCGAGCTCCTTGGCGACGGCGACGCCGACGGTCATCCCGCGATCCTTGAACGCGCCGGTCGGGTTCATCCCTTCGTGTTTGATCCGGAGGCTGTCGACGCCGATCTCCTCGCGGAGTCGTGGCACCTCATGGAGCGGCGTGTCGCCTTCCGGCAGCGTGACACCTTCCTCGAACGGGAGCGCGGCGTTGTACCGCCAGACACCACTCCCCTCGAAATCCTCGAAGGTCGGTGGGTCGGCGTACCGAACCTCCAGGAGCCCATCGCAGTCGGCACAGGTGTAGTGGATCGCATCAAAGGGTGCAAACTGCTCGCCGCACTCGATACATTCCAACCAAACCCCATCGTCGGCACACGCCGGTTCGGACTGTGCGGGCGCGGACAGCTCAAGACTCATTGCGTGTGTATGGTCGTGGCGCGGTAAAAAGACGGTCGGTTACGGCTCGACGGTCGCCCCAAACTGATCGATCTCGTCGTGGACAGAGTCGACCCACTCATCGAGGGCCGCATGCAGCATCGCTCTGGCCTCTTCGATGTCGACGGCGGTGTACTGATAGACGTAGCCACCCGAATCCAGCAGTCGACGCTTCCGCTCAAGCAGCCCCTTCTGCTGGAGGGTCGACAGCGATCGGTTCACGTTGCTTCGATCCCGGTCGAGAACCGACGCCAACTCTTCGACGGTGCTGCCGGGGTGGTCATGTAGCGTAAGGTAGGTTCGGCGTTCGTGATCTCGAATGCCGAAGACACACGCGAGGAGATGGGTGAAATCAAGATCGCTGTCCTCGGCGAGCTCTCCGGGTGCCGATGAGTGGCTCATACCGGTAGTATCGGGGATGGGCCGGTAAAACTACGCCGACTCCCCGGGCGGTGCGGCGTAGCCGAGCTCTTCGATACACCCTCGCATCGCAGCTTCGTCGCTGTGTTTGTGGAGCCGTGTCGGCGTCTCACAGTAGTAGGTCTCCCCGTCGTACCGGAGAGTGATCTCGTGGGCGCTGCCGAGCAGCTCGACGGTAACCCGGAGTCGTTGACCCTGCTGGAGCTCTCTGATGATCGCGTCGGCGGACAGTTCGCCGGCCTCTAGGTTGCGGGTCGCTGCCATTGTCCTGTCTTTTGTCTCGCTTTGGCTGTTCTCGCTCAGTTTGTGGTCGATTGGGTGTCATCGCTCGGCGGTTCCGGGGCTTCGACCCCTTCGGCCGCTTCGGCGATGTCGGTATCCTTCTCGGTCGTGACGTGCCAGCGATCGATCGTATCCTCGTACTCGCCGAGCCGCTCGGAGACCGCCGCTTTCAGCTCGTCGTCGTTGATGTTGACCTCGAAGACGAACCGGTCGTCATCGTCACCGCGGCCCTGTCGCTGGATGTTCGCGCTGACGAGTTCGTTGTCGAAGTAGTACGGCGAGAGCTGTGTCATTACGTTGCGGTAGACCGTGTTTTCGACGGTACGGATCGCCTTCCGCCCGACCGAGTCGGCCGCCCGCGTCACGTAGCCGATCGAATCCTGCCAGTGTTCAACCGCGCCCTCGTCGTCGCCGTTTTCCATCCGCTTGTACGATTCCGAGAGCTTCTCGCCGGCCTTTTTCACGTCGTCGCTGGCGGCCTGTCCGGCCTTCTCGCCTTCGCCTTCGGCGACGCTGGCCTGGTCGGCGGTCTTCTCGTTGACATCCGTGCTGAGCCGCTCGTGGGCTTTCGGCCGCCACTCGTCCCACTCCGCGAAGGCCTCCCGGATCGACGCGGCGGCGTCCTCGATATCCTCCTGTCGGAGGGCCTGGGTGATGCGCTCGCCGTGTTCGACCACGTCGTCCCACGCGCCGTGGATCTTAAACCCGGAGATGCTCTCTTCCATGCTGCTACGCCGTACTAACGGTGTCCCGATACATAAACGTCGCTACCGGCCCCCGTGCCGGCAGGGATGTTTTAGTATCGCCGCCTCTCCTGCTCACATATGCCAATCGAACAGCGCGACGATGCCTTCCTGATCACCCACGCGCTTGCGAAGGATACGCTGTCGACGCTGCGGTCGGTCGACACCGAGCAGGTCGCCTTCCGGGAGGGGCTGATCGAGCTCGGGCGCGTCTGTGGCTACGAGATCATCGACGGCGCGATGGACACCGAGTTCGTCCCCATCCGGACGCCGCTGGCCGACACCACCGGCGAGCGTGTCACCGGGCTTGAGGATGTCGTCATCGTTACCGTCCTCCGGGCGGCGACACCCTTTGTCGAGGGGTTGATGAAGGCGTTCCCGCAGGCCAGACAGGGCGTCATCTCCGCGAGCCGCGACGAAGCGGCGGGGATGAACGACGACGGCGAGTTCCCGATCTCGGTTGACTACGTCAAACTCCCGGAGATCACCGCCGCCGATACGGTCATCGTCGCCGATCCGATGTTGGCGACGGGGTCG
Source organism: Halonotius sp. F2-221B (assembly GCF_046719765.1). NCBI lineage: Archaea > Methanobacteriati > Methanobacteriota > Halobacteria > Halobacteriales > Haloferacaceae > Halonotius > Halonotius sp. F2-221B. Next base: position 114,258 of record NZ_JABEBY010000009.1, on the reverse strand, counting down.
ACGATGTGTGCCGTCCTCGATCACGTCGTCGACGCCGCCGACGGCTTCGAGGATCTGCTCGCGCTGTCGGCGGTGTCGGCTCCGGAGGGTGTGTTGCGTGTGAGTGAGACGGTGCCCGACGCCGATGTGTTGACAGTCGCTATCGACGACAAACTCGACGAGGACGGCTTCATCGTGCCGGGATTGGGCGATGCCGGGGATCGAGCGTTCGGGACGGTCTGAGCAGCACCCCTAAGACTAAGCAGCGTCAACGCAAATGTTGACGTGATGGCGACAGCCGACGAACAGATTCACGTCAGCGACCACATGAAACGAATTCTGGAACGATACCAGCGGGAGGGCGAGTCGTACAACGATGTCCTTGAGCGTATCCTCGGTGACGACGAGGGTGATTTTGACGACGGATTCGGCCGGTGGTCGGACGAACAGGCCGAGCGAGTTCGCAACCAACTGGATCGATAGCGTCGCTCACTGCGGTTCGATCTCAACCCGCCCGCTCGTTGCGTTCCGCAGTCGCTCCCGCAGCGCGCTGGCTTCCGCGACGGGCACGCGAACGACAAACTCGACCGCCGCCTCGTAACTCGCATCAAACTCGACGCCTTCGGATTCGAGAATCCCGCGCACCGTTCCCGAATCGTCGTACTCAACGATCGCCTCGAATCGCTCGTGGGGGACATCCTCAACGACGCCGGCCGCGTCGACGGCTTCCTTGACGGCCCGCGAGTACGCCCGCGCCAGCCCGCCGACCCCGAGGTTCGTCCCGCCGTAGTACCGGACGACCGCAGCGACGACGTTGCGAAGCTCTTGTTGGACGAGGACGTTGAGCGCGGGATCACCGGCGGAGCCGCTGGGCTCGCCGTCGTCGCTGCTCCACTCCCGGAGCATCACCGATCCCGGCTGATCAGCTGAGGCAGTCCCGGCCGGCACGCGGTAGGCCGGCACAACATGCGTTGCCTCCGGATGTTCGGCTTCGACTTCTTCGATGACTGCCTCGGCAGATTCGACCGTATCGGCAGGGGAGACGTAGCTGATGAACTCCGAGCCGCTGACCTCGAAGCTGGCCTCCGCGCGCTCGGCGACTGTCCGAAAGGACTCGGGCACACGCGGCGGTTGGCCGGCGGGCGGCTTAAGGGATACTGGTCAGTCGTTGCTTGCGTCGCCATCGTCGTCGTCGCCTGCGGTCAGAGCCGCGTCGGCGTCGGCTGTCGCCAATCCCAGTCGATCAGGATGATGGAGATAGTAGAGCCCAGCGAAGGCGACGATGCCGACGGCTTCGACGACCACTGCCGCCAGCGCGAGCGGCTCGCTCGCCAACGCGTCGGCCGCGCTTTCGCCGTGATACAGCGGATAGCCGACGAGCAAGGCGGCGAGGGTGCCACCGCCGAGCGTGCTGAGTCGGCGGTAGCGATAGCCACGAAAGACGGCGACCCCAACCGCGATCAGGAGAACGGCGGCGGGCACAAAGAGAAACGGCCGGCTGTCGGCGACTGATTCGGTGAGCATCGCGGGCGACAGCCGCGGAACCGCCCACAGCAGGTGGAGTGCGGCCGTCAGCAACGCGGCCTGCACCGCGACGATCCGAACCGCGCGCTCGACGCGCTGCATCTCAGAACTCGACCCGCCGGACGAACGGGAGGTCGCGGATCGCCACCAACACCTCGCCGGGGATCGACTCGTCGGTGATGATGTAGAGCTTTGGCTCGTCGGTGAACTCGGGATCCTCGCTGATGACCTGCCGGATCGAGATGTCGGCCGCGGCGATCCGGTCGGTGACCGCGGCGACGATGCCGGACTCGTCGGCGGCGGCGACTTCGACCGTCAGCACGGTCAGATCGAGCACGGGCGCAAGATCACGGAGGCTTGGGATCGCGCCGATGTTTTCGAAGATGCGCTGGAGTTCGGGGTCATCGCGGATCGCGTCGGTCGTCGAGTCGACGACCCGGCGGTCGACATCGATCTCGCGGGCGATTTCGGTAAAGGGGATCTCGATGCCGCCGGAGACGACGCGGCCCTCCTCGTTGACCGAAAACCCGCGTTCGAGCAGCAGCCGGATCACCGCCTGCTGGCTCGGGCTCCCCTCGAACTTTTCCATTATCTCATCGAACATGGCTTGCCCCTAGAGTTGCCCCTTCGTGCTCGGCGTATCCGTCCGCCGGTCGTCGATCCGGGTCACATCGTCGAGGGCGCGCGCGAAGGCTTTGAACAGGGCTTCGACCTCGTGGTGGGCGTTGTCGCCGTCGACGCTCGCATGGACGGTCAGCCCGGCGTTCATCGCCACCGACTCGACGAAATGTCGCGCCATGTCGCTGGTAAAGTCGCCGATCGCGGCCTGGGAGAACTCGCCGTCGAAGACGAAATACGGCCGGCCGCTGATGTCGACGACGACCGAGGCGAGGGCTTCATCCAGCGGCACCCGACGATCGGCGTAGCGGACGATCCCGCGTCGATCGCCGAGTGCCTCGTCGATGGCCTCCCCCAGGGTGATCGCCACATCCTCGACGGTGTGGTGGTCGTCGACCGCGAGATCACCCTCGCAGTGTACCGTGAGATCGACGAGGCCGTGGGTCGCCAGCGCGGTCAGCATGTGGTCGAAAAACCCGATCCCGGTGTCGATCTCGCTGTCGCCGTCGCCGTCGAGATCGAGGGTGAGATCGATCGTCGTCTCGCCGGTTTCGCGGCTGACCGCGGCGGCCCGCGAGCCCGCGTCGGTCGCTGAGGAATCGCTCATAGGTGTGTTCAGAGCGTGGGGGCCTATGGTGGTTTCCCTCGGCGATCGATTTGATCGCCTACTCGCCGACCGCGTCCATCGCATCTTGGAGGGTGAACTCGCCCTCGTAGAGCGCGGTGCCGACGACGACCGCGGCCGCACCGGCCTCGCGGAGGTCGCGGATATCATCGATGGTCGCCACGCCGCCGCTGGCGACGACCGGGATCTCGACAGCCGAACAGACTCTCTCGACGAGATCGGTGTTGACCCCAGCGAGTTGCCCCTCAACATCGACATCCGTGAGCAAGATCGCGCCCGCGCCCAACTCTTCGTACCGACTGGCTGCCTCGGCCGGATCGAGGCCGGTGCTCTCTGTCCAGCCTGAGACGACGACCTCGCCGCCTTTTGCGTCGAGGCTGACCATGACTGCCCCCGGCTTGTGATCCGAAATGTCGGCGACGATCTCGGGGGTTTCGACCGCGGCGGTACCCAGAATGACGCGGTCGACACCAAGATCGAGCAGGTCGACGGCGTCGTCGACGGTGCGAATCCCGCCGCCGATCTGGAGGTCAACTGACGCGGTCTCAATGATCGACTCGAAGGCGTCGGCGTTGACGCGTTCGCCCTCGAAGGCCCCATCGAGATCGACGAGATGCAGCGTTGACGAACCGCGCTCGACCCACCCCTCTGCGGCGGCGACGGGATCGCCGTACCGGGTTTCGGTACCGCGCTCGCCGGCGACCAGTTGGACAACCTCGCCGTCCTGTACATCGACCGCCGGGATCACCTCAAAGTCGGGAAACGCCTTGGACATACGTCGGCTTCGACGGCCGGCTGATAAAACGCGTCGGTCGGCGGGCCGCCTCAGAGCTGAATCTGCAGGAGACTGCTGACGACCTGTCGGGTGAAGATCGCCACGCCCGCGCCGAGCCACGTCAACAACACGAAGTGGACGTAGGCGGTCGCCTTGTTGCCGCCGTCGATCGTCCGGATCATCAGCGACGACAGCGCGGCGTTGAACAGCACGACCAACAACAGCAGATACTCGATGACAGGGACGTTGTACGCTTGGGTGTAGATCAGCTGGCCGAACTCCGCCTGATCCAGTGTCAACTCCCCGGAGAACTCCCCGAGGATGTTGGCGACCTCAAGGCCGATGAAGAAGGCGAAGACGGCTGCCGCCGAGATCCCGTACAGCAGCCCGATCAGCGTCACCGTCTCCTGGCGTCGCTGCTCGCGGAGCTGATTGATCGTGTTCATGTTTTGGCTGATCAGTTCGCCCAACACCTGCGGGGTGCCACCCATCTGGCGGCCGACGAGATACATCTCGCTGTACTTCTGGATCAGATACGATTTGGCCTCCAGTGAGAAATCACCCCACGCGTTCTCCGGGCTGAGCCGCATGCTGAGTCGCCGGTACAGCCGGTTGATGACCGGGCTGAGCCCGCCGAAATCCTTCTCGCGAAGCGTTTTCAACACCTCGACGGTCGTCGCCTGCTGGGCGGTCTCGGCCGTTCCCAGCGACCGAATAAAGTTTGGATACTGCTCGTCGCGTTCCTTGATCCGCTCTTCTTCCATCCGCATGACGATCCCGGTGATCATCAGCGGCGTCACGGGGATCGAAACGTACAGCGGCAGCGGGACATCCTCGATAAAGAACAGCACGCCGTCGATCCCGGGGCCGATCCCAAGGAAGCCAAGCCCCATGAAGAAGATTATCCCCAGCGAGCCGAGGCTGCCGATGAAGATCGCCGCCCACAGCTCCTTGTCCTCGACAAACCGGGGCTGTGGGAAGTACCAGACCGGATCGTAGGGGGCGATGTTGCGGATGACAAAGAAGAACGCCACCTGGACGAGGAAGAACAGCCCGATGACAGCCGAGACGGTCACCGTCGGGTTGACGCCTGTCAGGATCGGTAGCACGATCGCAAACACCAGCCCGAACGTCATCGAGAGGATCATCGAGATGTAGAGATCCTCCATCACCTCAAGATTGGCCAGTTGGCCCTCGTAGATCGTCTGGTAGTTCTCGATGATGAAATCCTGCTCGTCGAGCATGAACTCCTTGAGCTCCTCGCCGGCCTCAAGGGTGAACGCCAGCCGCTCGTAGAGATCCGACATCACCTCACTCGGCACCTCCTTCGCCCGGCGGCGACAGGCGTCGTCGATGCTCTGGTTCCAGGTGTCGACAAGCCCGACAACCTGGCCCAACTCGTCGGCGAGCGCGCCGTACTCCTCCTCGGCTGCCAGCCGGCGGAACACCTCGACACGGTCGATGTTAGTTGTCGACAACACCGTCATATGTGTCATCGCCAGATGGAACTTGTCCTCGATCTCGGTGCGCTTCTGGGTGACGTAGAGCTTCGGGTACAACAGCCCGGTGACCCACACCAACAACCCGAGCAGCGGAATCGGGATCCGTGCTGTTACCGGGATCTCAAGGACGAATGCGGCGGCAATCGACAACAGAAAGACGCTGAACGTCGGCAGAAAGATCAGCAGCATATACCGCCGCCGGGACATGTCCAGCCGGCCGTAGGAGGCTAAGACATCCGAGACAAACGCCAACAGTGAGTTCAGCCGGTCGCCGGAGCCTTCCTGTGTCGCCATCGACGCCACCTACTTGATATCCGGCGCCGATGCCATCGTAAACGGCAGCCCTTCGGCACCGTCACGCTGGAACGATGCGATCGCGTCGTTGACCTCGTGGTAGCCGAGGATCCCCTCCTGGATCATCCGCTCGACGACCTGCGCGCGGTGATCGAGTGTCTCGTAGATCTGCCGCGTGTCGGCGTACCCCAACAGCGGCGCGATCTGTTCTTCCATCACATAGGAGTTGTTCATCCCCTTAAACGTGTGTTCGTCCTCGACGGGATCCCACTCGAAGACCTGTCGGGTGACGACCCCGCCCATCTCCTTGGAGTAGCCCTCGATCTCCTGGACGCTTGTCACCCGGCGCAACACGTCGTCGCCCTGTTTGACACGGTTTTGGAACAGTGCCACGTCGGCGATCCCCATGAACGTCTCGGGGACGTTGATCGGCTCGGAGGTAAACCGCTGGATCATCGTGACGATATCGGAGGCGTGGAAGGTGAGCATGACGGGGTGGCCGGTCTGGGCGGCCTGGAACGCCATGCGCCCCTCGGCTCCACGCACCTCGCCGACGATGATGTAGTCCGGGCGGGAACGCAGCGCGGAGGCGACGAGATCGAACATGTCGACCTCGTTTTCCTCGTTGCCGACCCCCTCCCGGGTGAGTAGCTGTTGCCACGTGTCGTGGGGTGGGATGACCTCGGCGGTGTCCTCGGCGGTGTAGATCTTTGAATCCCGCGGGATAAACGAGAAGGAGGCGTTGAGCGTCGTCGTCTTCCCGGAGGCTGTCTCGCCGACAACGAAGACGGTCTGTTCGTTTTCCAGACAGATCCAGAGATATGCCGCCATCAGCGGCGACAGCGTTCCCCAGTTGGTGATCTGGTTGATCGACAGCGGGATCTCATCCTGCTGTCGGATCGTCAGGGATGGCCCTTTCAGCGACACATCCTCGGAGTAGATGATGTTGATACGGGAGCCATCCGGCATCGTTGAGTCGACGATCGGATTCGAATCCGAGATCGGATCGCCCATCCGCTCGCCCATATTCTTCAGCCAGGTGTCGAACTCCTGGGAGGTGCCGAAATCGACCGTGGTCGGCAACATCCCGAATGTCGCGTGGTCGACGTGGGTCTCGTGGGCGCCGATAACGTGGATATCCTCGTTTTGATCGTCGCGCATGATCGGCTCCAGCGGCCCGAAGCCGACGATATCCCGGTTGAGCCGGTAGCGGATGCTGTCGTAGGTGTTCTGGTCGACTTTCACCTTCCCGAAGTTCCAGAGCTGTTTGACCCGGTCGTAAAACGACATATCGCCGTCGGTGACGTAGGTCGTCTCTTCGAGCAGCTCCTCGATGAGGTCGTCGTAGCCGGCGTCGTCGTCCGGTGACTCCTTGTGGCCGCTCATCGACAGCAGCTTTCGTTTGACCTTCTGGAGGGTGACGGTCTCGTCTTCCGACAGCGTCGGCTCGATGGTGTAGTATTTCGTCTTCTGGCCAAGGTCGCCGTACACGTGACAGTAGACCGCGCCGCCGACCGGATAGATGACGTTCGGACGGTCAGTCTCGTAATCCTCGGGATCCTCCACCAACATCGGGAACTCCCCGGCGATCTGCTTGAACTTCTGGAGGTGTTCCCGCAGGTGGGGCCGTCGGTTGGCGACCTGTCTGAGCTCGTCCGATGGCGTTGGTGTTCCTTGATCGGTCATCGTTAGGCCACACTCCGGCTTTCGATGACGATCCCGGTGCCGGAGCGCACCGAGAATCCGATGCTGTCACCGACCTGTTCGCCCATTCCCGCAAACCGCTTCACCGAGATCGAGCGGCGGGTTTCGCTGCCGACCTCGGCCATCTCCAGCTCAAGGAAGACGTCGGCGATCGACCGGAAGGGGTCGATCGTGTCGTCGTCGACCGTCGAGGGGTCGACGGTGATGACGATAAGCTTCCCCATCGAGATCATATCCCGGAAATACGAGATGATCTCAAGGGCGGCCTGTCGCCCCTCGTCGTTGCGCACGAGGGATTCGAATTTGGGATCGTTGCGGAGGATCGCATCGAAGGTGTCGATGATGACGACCTCCGGCTCCCACATCGCCTCGGCGTCCATCAGTCGTTTGAGTAGCTCCTTGCGCTCCTGTTCGCCCTCACCGCGGAGCGCGCCACCGCTGTCGAAATCCGCGCTCAAAAACAGCAGCTTCTCTTCGAGCAGTTCGGAGGTGATATCGTAGGACAGCGAGTGCATCTGGTTGATGAAGCCGCTGACCGTTAGCTCAGTCGATAGATAGGTTACTGTCGTTTCTTCCTGTGTAAACCCGTAGGTAAGCCGCTGGCTCAGCGCGCTTTTCCCCGCCCCGTAATCCCCTTCCATGAGCACAATACTGCCGGGCGGGAACCCGCCGCCGAGCTCAGCGTTTAGCTGGTCGTGGCCTTCGAGCCCGATCGACAGGATATCACGGCGTGTAGTGCTCATTGGTCAGCTCCTAAACTCGTATACTTCCTCATCGCTATTGATTGTTAGGTATACCCGATTGTCTTCGCCGTCTGGTATGTACTCGGTGTCAGTGTTGTCGACCGTGATCTCCATTACGTCTCCGGTGCGGGCTGTCGTCCGGTCGCCGTTGGCATCGGTGACGGTAAGATCACTGTTCGGTACAAACTCGCCGTTAACCACCATATCGATCGAGTCGGGTTGTATGAAGATCCCCTGTGAGCCGGTGTTGCGGACGTGAATGGTTAGATTGTTGTTGCCGTTGAGTGAGGGGCTGTCGGGATCGCTGACGATATCGATATCGGTTCTCACCTGTTGGCTGACATCGAGGCTGCCGTCCTCAACGGCGTTGCTGACGCGTTCGACGCCGGTCGTTAGCGTGCCGGCTACCCCGGCGGCGACGACAAGGCTGGCGATGAAGATGATCAGATGAGAGACGGAGACACTGGCCATGGTTAGACATCCTCCGAAACAGCCACACCGTGTTCGGTGACAACCCGAACGCGATTAACCGTTCCAGACGTATCGTACGTGATATCGAGGGTTTCACCAGGCAGCCAGAGGTCGGTACTTGCATCAGTGTCAACTTCTGTATTTAGTTCGCTCCGCTGTATGTAGGTGCCGTTAATCAGGAGATCGGTCTCCGAAACCGTCAGTGATGTCGAGCCGTTATTGGTGAGTGTGACAACCACCTCACTGCCTCCGGCTGGTATGTTATTGATCGTGGTACTGTCGAGCTGAATATCGGTATTCGCCTGCTCCAATGCCCGATCCGCCTGATTGGCATCAGCCGTCTGCACGCGCTCGTAGCTGTTGGCCATTGCTGGGTAGAATATACCAAGGGCTAAAAACAGCCCGGCGAAGATGACCGCGGTCGCGGCACTGACGCTAAAACCCATTGTTGTCTGGGGTAAAGCTGTCCCAGCGGTCGATAATGACCGATGTCGCGGTGGTGCCGTTGAGCTGCATGATGTATTTGAGGCTGTGGATGTGGTGTTCTCGGGTCAGGTACTCGGTGCCGGGGCGGTCGATCTTGTTGCGATCGACGTTGCCGAACCCGGAGAGGAACGACCGGAGATGGTCGGCGACAGCCGGATCGACCCACTCGATGCGCTCGTAGTAGTTGACCGCGCGTGCGGCGTCGGTCACCGTCGACTCATCGACGAGGAATTCCAGCCACTCCATGATCACGAGATCGCCGAGGTAATCGCTCGGCAGTGTCGTGAGGTAGGGCTTCTCGCGGGCCGTCGAGAGGTGATCGGAGGTGACGTACTCGAAGTCACCCGCACCGCGCTCTTGGATCGGTGACAGCGGCCGTGAGCCGCCGGCCTCCTCGTGGCCACCGCGGGCCTGTTCGTCAGCTGTTTGTGACTGTTGTCCGGCCGCCTGCTGTTGCTCTTGTTGGGTCTGTTGGTCGTCCATCTGTTGTTGTCCGGCTGCTTGTTGTTGGGCCGATTCGCTGGGATCGGACTCCGGTGTTTCTGCGGCGTCGGCTGGCTCTGTGTCGCCGCCGAACTCATCGCCGAAGGTATCGTCGTCCTCGTCGAAGCCGCCATCGTCCTCGTCGAAGACATCCTCGCCGTCATCGAGGGCCTCGTCGTCCTCGTCAAAGCCCTCCTCAAAGGCGGCGTCGTCCTCGTCATCGAAGGCGTCGTCCTCGTCCTCGAAACTCTCGTCGAACGCCTCGGAGTCGGCGTCCGCCTCCATCTCGTCATCGATCTCGTCCGCCTCCTCGTCATCGATCTCGTCTTCGTCGGCCCATTCTGCATCACCGGAGTCGTACTCGTTTTTTAGCTCGCTGAATGATTTTTCGCCGGACATATCTTGATCACTTGCATCTCCTTCGAGGTCATCACCAAAGTCATCTTCGCCGTCGAGGTCATCCTCGAACCCACCATCACCGTCGTCAAGGTCATCTTCGAACCCTGCCTCGTCGTCATCGAGATCCTCGGCGAAGTCGTCCTCGTCGTCGAGATCGTCGGCAAACCCTTCGTCGTCACCGTCGAGATCATCGGCGAAATCGCCTTCCCCCATCTCGTCTAAGCTCTCGCCCATCTCGTCGGCGTCGTCATCCATATCCTCGGCCTCGATCTCCTCTTCGGTCAGTTCGTCGTCAAAGAAGCCGTCGGCGTCGGCATCCATCACCGAGTCGTCGACATCCTCGGCCTCGCCGTCCTCGTCATCGTCGAAGAGGCCGAGGCCACCGCCGTCGCCGTCGCCACCGCCGAACCCGCCGGCACCGCCACCACCGCCGCCGTCGTCGACGAAGGGGTTGATGCCACGGGTCACCATCTCGTAGATGTCAAGCAGATTGCGGACATCCTCTTCGACCTCCTCGACGCGTTCGCTGATCTCGGTGTTCTCCTCGCGGATGGTGCCAACTGTCGAGGAGAGATCCGAGACCTCAGTTTCTAGCTCCTCGACCTGGTGGGCGATCTCGTCGGTGTTGCCGCCGCCACCGCCACCGAAATCGCCACCGCCACCGCCGAAGTCATCGTCCATCCCACCGAAGTCGTCATCCATCCCACCGCCGAAGTCATCGTCCATCCCACCGCCGAGATCGTCACCCATCCCGCCGAGATCATCGTCCATCCCGCCGCCAAGGTCATCGTCCATTCCCCCACCAAGGTCGCCGTCCATACCCCCGTCGCCGCCGCCCCCACCGGCTTCTTCCTCGCCTTCGAGGATGCGGTCGATGATGCTCGCCCCGACCAAGCCGATGGTTGCGGTCGTCACAGCCCACACCGAGAGCGCTCCCCCCAACTGAGAGCCGATCTCAACCGTGGGTGCTGCGACGAGGAGTGCGATTCCGAGACCCATTGTAACGGTTTATCACCACCGATACACTTGAAACCACCCATTTAACTCTCATCATTGATAGTTCCCGTCAGACACATATCACAACTGATATTTCTACACGGCATTAGATCGTCTGTGTCGTGTTGTCGTCGGCCGTCTGGATCACCACCGACTCACGCGCCGGATCGAAGCGGATCGATCGCCCGTGGTTGCCGCCGACATCAGTCCCCGCAACATCGATCCCGTAATGCTCGAAGGCCCGTTTTGCGGCGGCGATGTTGCGGCTCCCGATGCTGTCGCTGTCCGATGAAAACGACAGCATCTCGCTGCCGCCGACGACCCACCCCTCCAGCCGGCGTTTGCTTGCACCCGCCTCGACCATCTCCTCGATCAACAGCGGAAGCCCCGTGTCGACGAACTTCGCGGGGTTGCCGTCGCGGCTCTCGGCGGCTGTCGGCAGCATGACGTGGATCAGCCCGGATACGTCGTTGAACGAATCCCGGAGCACGATCCCAAGACAGGAGCCGACCCCACTGGTCGACAGTCGTGTGTTATCGGTTACCACGGCGTACTCCGCGATGCCGACCTGTTTCGTTGGCGGACTGTCAGCGCGCCGCCGATCCCGTGTCACGCGATCCTCCTGGCGATTAGTCCCGCGCCGGCAGTGCCGACAGCGCACGGGCGAGTTCTCGCTCGTTGGGTAGTGCGTAGATGTCGCATTGTCCCGTGTTGCCGTCGATCTCGATCGTCGAATCGATGACAAAGGCGTAATCCTGTTGTTGGCCGAGCTTGCCAACAACGGGGCTCATGATGGATTCGCCCATGTCGTGGACGAAGTTTGGCGGGGAGTGTTCGATGCTTGTCTGGAGGACATTCGCCCACCCATCGATAAAGCCGCTGGTCATGATGTTGCCGAGCTCCTTGATCGCGCCTTCGGTCATCTCACCGATCTCATCTTCCGTCCCACCGCCGGGCATCATCGCATTCGCGATCGTTGTCGCGGAGTCCTCGCCGAACAAGACGACGAGATAGCCGCTGGGGAGCCCGGTGAGCTCGAAGACGACGCCGACAAACTGGTCGTTGCCGACCTGTTTCGGCACGCCGGCCAGCGGGACAAACCGCAGTCGGCTCACGTCGACGTTGGTGTCGAGGCCGGTCATCATCCCGATCTGGTCGGCGGCGTTGCCAGCCCCCTCCTTTGCCAGCTCCTCGAAGGTGCTGAGTCGGTTAACCGGGATCTGGTTGCCCTGATCGTTGCCCGACAGCAGTTGGACGAACTGCCGGTACTCCGGCAACATATACAGGGAGAAATCAAGATCGACATCCATCCCGGTCAGCTTGCTCTCGAAGAGGAACACGCCGTGGTTTTTTGCGGCCTCGATGGCCTGATCCGGGAGGATGCGCGGCCCGTTGGCTTCGGTGTACCGCGGCGGCGTCATGTTGATTGCCGTCCCGAGATGGTTCGCCCAGCCGTCGATGAAGCCGCCGATCATGATGTTGCCAAGCTCAGTCACGCTGCTTTTCGCCAGCCGCTCCTCGGAGTCGGCGTTGTCGGTGACGTCCATGAGGAGGTCTTGAAGTTTCATCGCGCGCTCGCGCTCGAAGGCCAGGACGGTTTCGCCTTCGAGCCCGCCTTCGAGCCCGAGTTCGACGCCGACAAACGATCGGTCGGTGAACGTCTCTGCGAGCACGTTTTCGGTGACGAGACTCACGTCTGTCACATCGACATCCATCTGGACGCCCGCGAGCTGCGACAGCGACTCCGCGGCGCGCTCGGCGCCCTGTGACGCGAGGTGGTTGAACTGCCCCAGCTCGCGGATATCGACCTTCATGCTAGGCTGGGATGACGTCGTTGATCTCGTTGAGGACGTTCGGTTTCTGGAACGGTTTGGTGATGTATCCCGACGCGCCGGCCTTGATCGCCTGCTTCATCTTCTCCTCTTGGCCGACGCTGGTACACATGATCACCTTGGCGTCGTCGTAGTTGTTTGTGATCTCGTTTGTGGCCTCGATCCCATCGCGGATCGGCATGACGATATCCATCATGGCGATGTCGGGCTCCTCTTGCTCGTAGAGGTCGACCGCCTCGACGCCGTTTTCGGCTTCCCCGACGATTTCGAAGTCGTCTTCGAGTATCTCCCGGAGCAGGTTCCGCATGAACTCCGAGTCGTCAGCGATCATCACACGCTTTGCCATATATCGAACATAGGACACCCGAGGTAATATAAACGCTCCCCTATAGCTATCATGTCTGAAAGGAACCGCGGCCGATCACCGGCTGTCTGATGGTGGGACGGTGAACGATCCCTCCTCGCGGATCGCCGCCAGCAGCTCACTGATCGAGTCATCCGGCTCCAGTTCATACCGCTTGAGCATCGCGTAGACGCTCTGTACCGGATACTCGACCTCAAGTGTGCTGCCGGCAAGGATGATCCCGAGGGCGGCCTCCGGCTCCATCTCGTCGGTTGTCTGTTCGGCGTACCACCGCAACAGGCCCTCCAAGGTTTCGGCAACATCGTCGGAGCTCATCCGCCCGCGCTTGACGTTCCCTTCGATGTTGACCGTGGCATCGAACCCATAGGAGGTCTCGGTCGAGGTCAGCGACTCCGCGAGAAACTGGCTAACCGTCTGTTGGGTTAACTCGACGGCTGGCGGCTCGGCTGTCTCCCCGTCGTCGGTGTCATCCGATCTCTCAGCTGGCGGTTCGGAACCGGACTCGCTTTCATCGCTATCGGTCGTCGGTTCCTGACCACTGTCGTCGGTGTCGTCGATCTCGTCCTCGTCGACTTCGGTGTCGTCCTCGTCGGCCGCGTCGTCTGCGTCCGTTTCACTCGCCGGTAGCTGTGTCTTCTCAGCGCTCGACTGGTCGCCTTGCGCAGCCTCCGGGCTGTCTGGTGTCCCCTCCGCCGAGACGACGTACCGGCCCTCCGAGAGCGATTCGACCTTCGGATGATCGCTGATATCGAGCTCGTCGGGCGCAAGAATCCCTTTCTCTTGGAGATCGTCTTCTGGATCATCCGAGCTCATATCGATGCGTTCCGTCGGTATGATAAAGAGTGTTGTCCTCACCTCGCGTGAATATTCCACCGATCAGGCCGTCGCGTCGTGGCCGACTACTCAGCAAGGTTGCTACTGGCCCTCTCCGTTGAGCGTGGCAGCATCGGGGCCGTACCACCGATAATCGCTTTCGGCTGGCGTCTCACCGGCCTCAACAAGCGCAGCCTCGAGATTATCACTGAGACGGCTGACTGTAATCACCTCCGGGATAGAAAGAAAAATACCACCGTCCTCACCTGCTGGAATACCAATGTCAGGTCGATCGAGCTCTTCCTCCGGACTCTGATCCTGTAGCGTTCCAGGAGAGTCTACGCTCGAATAGATACGAACGAACAGATCGAGGGTCACACGACTATCAGTCGGATTCGAGATTGTACCAGTGACCTGTCCCTGCCCACCGGTAATCTCGATCCCGATGCGAGTGATCTCTGGTTGTGCGGGTTCCTCGTCCTCAGAGCCACCACCACCAAGCAGGCCGCTGCAGCCAGCAAGTCCGGCTGTGACCGCTGTGCTTCCGGCCATTAGGAGTCGTCGTCGATCCATACGATGTCCAATTCCCACGATCGTAATAATTGTTGTCGTGGCGACCGAGGGTTGTCGATCGTAGTCGGTCGGCACAACGCCGCTGCTATCAGGCTGTTCGATAAAAAATGGGGAAAGGATCGAGGTCAGCTTAGAGGATGTACGACTCGTTGTCGAAGATCCGGCGTGGTGTCTTCAGCTCCGTGTACGTGTTCCCGCCAGCGGGAGCCTGCGCGACAATCCGGACTCGTTCTGAGGAATTAAGCGGTTCGATGCCGTTCTGGTCGTCAAGCTCGATTGTGACAACCATTAGATCCTCCTGTTCTGCGAGGATCTGGGCACCAGGCTCCAAACTCTGTTTCGAGCTGAGAGTGATCGCCCCGTTTGAGTTTTCGTTTCCGCTCACGACTGTTGCATTCCCTTCAGGACTCGAGATCGTGTACGACGCCTGGCTGACATTTATCGCATCAGAGCCCGACGCCAGTCGAAGCGTCGCATTCAGCGTTTCGATCTGGTCGTCACCGTCGTCTTCGATCCCGACAATCTCTCCAAACTGGACGACATTACTGACTTCAGCAGTCGTCTCTTCACCTGTTTGCTGTGCTTGTGCTTGTAGGAGGCCTGCAGTGTTGATCAGAACACCGGCCGCGATCGCTGCGACCAGAACCATCGCGATGAACACGATGAGTGTTCCGATCCCCACCTGACCTCGGTCGTCTGTGTTGAACATGGTTTGGTACGCCTGAGCCCGTAATTGGACCAGACGGTACTGAAACGGTGACAGTGGATCGGTATAAAAATGACTACCAAATTATCTGTCCTGATAATAGTACAATTTGAAGTGACTATCTACGCAGCCAACAGTAAGTCACAAACCAGCAACGACCAGGCCTGACGCTACTCTTGGCAGTAGCGAGTTTTGTGTTCTCTCAGAAAAGCCCAGAACGAGAGTGTCCGGGCGCAAGCGTACCAAACCCATATACAGTAGCCGGCACCGGGCGTGCCGATGCTACCGTAGTGTGTTCCACCCACGTCGCGACGGTGGGTTGTGAGCCGCAGGTATCTTAGAGGATGTAGGATTCACCATCCTTGATTCGGCGTGGTGCCGTGAGTGACCGGTATGTGTTTCCGCCCGCGGGGGCTTGAGCGATTATTTCCAACTCCTGATTAGCCTTGAGTGGTTGGAGATTGGAGCTGCCGGCCGAAAGATCAAAGCTGACGATAACCAAATCTTCCTGGTCGGCGATGATTTTGTTATCCACATCCCCCTGTTTTTCAGTGATGCTATCAAGCACATCACTTTCATCTGGATTGCCGCTGATCACCGATGCGTTCCCGGCCGTGGCTAACGTGTATGACGCCTTACTCACGTTAATCGGGTCGGCTCCCGACGCAAGACGGATACTTGCATTTATTTGATCAAGTTTGCCATTACCAGAACCGGTATCTTTTGCAACAACTGAACCGATCTGAATAACATTACTCACCTCGGCGGTGGTCTCTTCGCCTGTCTGTTGAGCCTGTGCTTGCAGGAGGCCAGCGGTATTGATAAGCACGCCAGCGGCTATCGCAGCCACTAACACCATCGCGATGAACACGATGAGCGTACCTATCCCTACCTGGCCGCGGCGTTCTGTGCTGAACATGGTTGACCCCGCCTGAACCCACTGAAGGTCAGACGTTAGGCTACCTTTGTCGGTACATGATAATAAAAATGACGGTGATATGGCTGCTATACTATGTCTTGGAGTAATAATATCTCGGATTACGCCGATGGTTCAATCGATCAACCACCGATCACGAGTAGATCTACCCACAACAAGTCAGCCCCGGCGATTCGACCTATTGCCTCATCAGAGGATGTACGAGTTACCGTCCTTGATCCGGCGGGGTGCTTGGAGCTGTTTGTATGTACTCCCGCCCGCGGGGGCCTGCGCGACGAGGGTGATTGTATCAGACTCTCCAAGCGGATCCAGCTCGGACGATTCTGCCAGATCGAACTGGACGACCATGAGATCCTCCTGCTCCGAGAGGATGCTTGTCCCATCCTCAAGACTCTGTTCTTGGAACAGCGAGACCGCGTTGTTTGTCTGGTTGTTCCCATTGATGACGGTCGCACTCCCGTTTGTTTCGACCGTATAGGAGACCTCACTCAGGTTGACCGGATCGGAGCCGGAGGCGAGCCGGACGCTTGCGTTGAGGATATCGATCCGCCCGTCGGGGGTGGTGTCTTCGCCGATCACCTGATTGATCTGGACGATGTTGCTGACCTCGGCAGTTGTTTCCTCGCCGGTTTGCTGTGCTTGTGCTTGGAGGAGGCCGGCGGTGTTGATGAGGACACCAGCCGCGATCGCCGCGACCAGTACCATCGCGATAAACACGATGAGCGTCCCGATGCCGACCTGACCTCGGGTGGCTGACTCGAACATAGTGTGACTTGCCTGACCCGGAACAGGGCAGGCGTTACCTGAACATCAACCGAGGAGTCACATAAAAATGGTCTTCAAATTATCTTTTCTGAGAATAATGTAATCGAAACAGAATGATGGTGAGTTGTTGCTCTCATGGGGAGAGAATAGTCGAAATAACCCAACTCACTACGTCACAACATTGGATTAGTTCTGCTATCTATCAAACAGTGGTGCCGCAAACAGGGTGCAGCCACATTGGAATCAAAGTTGGAAACTGATCCAGCGGGAGAAACAGGACTTAGGAGAGGATGTAAGATTCGCCTTGGTTGATCCGCCGTGGTGCCTTCAGGGTAGCGTAGGTGCTCCCACCTGCCGGAGCCTGCACGATGATTGTTATATCATCACCATCTTCGATAGCGTTGATACCCTCTATCCCATTACTATTGCCGGAAGTGTCATTAAGGTTAAATTGGACAACCATGAGATCGTTTTGATCTGCTAGGATCAGTGGTTTCTCATCAAAGCCCTGTACCTGATAGAACGTTAACGGATCACTCGAATTCACACCGCTAATAACTCTTGCACTCCCGTCAGTGTCAAGGGTGTACGATGCCTCGCTTAGATTGATCGGATCAGCACCGGCTGCCAGCCGCATTGAGACATTTATGGTATCGATCTTTCCTGCGTCCGTCCCAGTGGACGAGCTTGTATCATAGCCAACCGCTTCACCGATCGCTATCCGATCACTAACCTGTGCCGTCGTTTCTTCACCTGTGGACTGTGCTTGCGCCTGGAGGAGTCCAGCGGTGTTGATCAGAACCCCCGCAGCGATAGCTGCGACTAAGACCATCGCGATGAACACGATGAGGGTACCGATCCCCACTTGACCCCTGCTTGCTGTGCTGAACATGGTGTGTTCCCCCGACTGGATACCGCCCGCACTCCAGTCTGATATCGTTACGTTAGATGGCTATGGTGTTAAAACTAACGACAGTTTGCCTCCGGAATGCGCCTCCCCCAACACGATAGTTATCGGTCGATACAGCCGGTAAGCCCTGTGCGTGACAGTTGCTACCGCTGACACCGATCACACGCACGGTACCGGTCAGCGGACGACTTCCTGTGATCCCTCACCTAACTCAACCGTGACTATTAGCTGTGATAGCCGCCGATCGTCGCACCCGTCATACCGGCCACCGATACGCTTTTTACCCAGTCACCGGTAATTATCACAGAATGGCATCGGATGAGCTTATCGAGGTGCTTGGCAACAAGTACAACACGGACATCCTGTCGGCGACAACCGAGCCGAAATCCGCTCAAGACCTCAGCGACGAACTTGACGTGCCAATCGCCACCTGCTACCGGCGGATCGATGAACTCACCGACGCCGATCTGTTGACGCTCCATGATCGGCCGCTGTCGGATGAACACCGCCGAATCAAGGTCTACCGCCGGAACGTCGACAAGGTCGAGGTCAACTTCGATGGGGGTGTCTCCGTCGATATCGCCGAACGATCGGCGGTCAAAAACAAACTCGACGATGTCTGGCGGACGATGTCGAATTAGGGCTTCTCAAAACGACGGCCCGTCGTCGCCGGGGCCGGATTCCCCAGCCATCATCGAAAAGCCGCTTGCCTTCTCGTAGACTGTGATCCCGCCGTCGCTGATCTCCATCGGGAAGATGTCGGTGTCGATATCCTGTTTTCGCATCTTGGCCACCCAGACGTACCGATTCACCCCGGAGTCGGTCGGCGTCTGGATGAAGTAGATGTTGCCGTCGGTGAGGAAGTTTTCGAGGCCGATCTCGGTGTCGGGAAACACCGCCCCCTGTTCGTTGATCAACAGCGAGGTCAGGCCGTGTTGTTTGAGGATATCCGAGAACTTCAGCAGGTAGGTGCGTTTCTCGCGTTCGTCCTCGAAAAACAGCTGAAACATCGTCAGCGAGTCCAAGACGAGCCGATCGTAGTCTTCCTCGGTAAACACCTCAAGCAGTCGATCCATCGTTTCGCTGAAGTTGCCGTCCTGCAGCATCTCGCGTTTGTCGTAGATCTTGATGTCCTCGTTGTCGACAAGCTCACCAAACCGATCGAAGCCGATCGACTCGGCGGCCATCTTGATATCCTCGGCGTTTTCCTCAAAGGAGATGTAGATCCCGCGTTCGTCGTGGTCGACGACACCCGAGTACAGGTAGTTGATCCCGAAGAGACTCTTCCCCGTCCCGGGATTGCCGCTGACGAGGACGGTCGCGTTGTTGACGATCCCACCGCCGAGAATCGAATCGAGGCCGTCGACGCCGGTTTGTACTGTCTCTGGCATGCGGAGCCATACGACCGCCCCCTAAATGAGCCCACCGGCTCCGGAGCCTCCACCGGCCGCAGTGCATACCTTTATTTCTCTGAAACATCCATACATGCCCAGAGCCGTCAGACGACTGTCTGACACGGATTTATGCTGCGTCATGAGCCTCACAACACATATGCGGGTGGATAGCGTCCGACCGGCCGATCATACCGGGATGGAGCCGTGGGTGGGCCGACGATGAGCGACGAAACGATCCTCGTGGTTGAGGACGATCCGACCGTCACCCATCTCTACAACAAGTTCCTCGAACCGGAGTACACCGTCGTTACCACGACGACCGCCGCGGAAGCTATCGATGTGCTTCACGGTGAGACCGCCCCGGATGGCGAGGAGCTACCGGACTCGATCGACGCCGTCCTTCTGGATCGGCGGCTCCCGGACGAACCTGGGGAAGTCGTTCTCGACGTTATCGAGGACGAAGAGATGGAGTGCCGAGTGGCGATGGTCACCGGTGTTGAGCCCGACTTCGATATCATCGACATGGGCTTCGATCTCTACATCCTCAAACCCGTCACGCGGGATGAGCTGATGGAAGCCGTCGACACGCTATTCACCCGATCTGAGTATGGCGATCTGCTACAGGAGGCGGCGTCGCTGGCCTCAAAGCGCGCGCTGCTTGAATCACAGAAATCCGATTCCGAACTCGAAGCCAGCGACGAGTACGACGAGCTACTCGATCGCCTCGAAGCCCTTGATGACGAACTGCTTGATCTCGCCGACACGCTGTCGGCCGACGACTACCGCGTGATGTTTCGCGACATCGGCGGCCAATAATTCCTTACGACGACAGTTGCTCGCCAACAATCTCGTCAGCAACAGCGACGAACGCTGATTGTTTCCCGGCCGGGATCGTTGCCCCGGCTGCCACGTCATGGCCGCCGCCGTCGCCATCAACCGCGCGGGCGGCATCTCGCATCACAACCGAGAGATCCAGCCCCTCGGCGGTGAGCGCGTGGTTCCCGCGTGCGGAGACCTTGATCTCCTCGTCGGAGTCCTCGGCGAACCCGATGATCGGCTGATCGCGGCGTACCCCCGATTCGCCGATGGCCATACCGGCGATGATGCCGACGATCGTCGCCCGAATCTCGTTGCCGGCGTCGAACCACTGGATGTTGTCCTCGGTGGTGACGCCTTCGCTTGTAACCCAGTCGACACCCTGTGAGAGATTCTTTCGGTGGTTTCGGAGCAGCGTTCGGGCCTGCTCGAAGGCTTCCTCGCGGTCGCCGAGACAGACCGCCAGCCCGACATCCGCGCGCTCGTACCGGGCGGTCGCGTTCAACAGCGTCGAGAACTCGCTGGCATCCCGCAGGACGGTGCCGGGCTCCTCAGCGGCCAGCTGGTAGCTCGTCCCGACGAGATCGTCGATCCGATCGGCCGGGACGCCGCTGGCAACCGCGCGCTGGATCAGCGCGCTGAGCAGCGTCTGTCGTTCCTCATCGGTGAGATCGACCCAACACCGCCAGCCGTCGTCGGTTTCGAGCTGGAGATCCAACTCGGAGAGAAACTTGATCGCCCCAGCGGTGTCGTTTGAGATCCCCGGGATTCGGGCCTCGGTGGCGTACTCCAGCAGCTTCGGCAGCGGCCGGGTCTGCTTGCCGTAGAGGGTGATGTCGGTGCCGGCCTCGACGACGCCGGCAGCAACCCCCTCCTCGACGATCCCCTCGTTTGCGCCGGTCAGCCCGTCGACGCCGGACTGCCGATCGCCGACCGCGCCGACGACCGCGAGAGCCGCGAGATCGCGGTTGTCTTGGCCCGGCTCATCGGTCGCTGTCGCGTCGGCGGTTACGCCGCCGTCTGTTGCCGAGCGGGTCGCGCCGTCCGTCGCCGACTTGGTCGTTCCTAACGCGCGTGCGAGAACGTACGTTGCACCGGCTCCCGAGAGTTCGGTCGCGCCGTCGAGCCCATACAACAGCGGGTTAAGATGGAACTCGGTCGTTGCGTCGGCCGGTTGGTGGTGATCGGCGATGACGGGAGTAAAATCGCCGGCAGCCTCGTGGTCGGCGATGATATCGAGCTGTCCGCTCCCGAAATCGGTGAACAACGCGGTGTCGTGGTCGGTTGCGGCGATCGCGGCGATCTCCTCCTCGTCGAGCTGTTTGGCAAACATAGTTTCAAAACGAATCCCCGCGCGTTCGAGTGCGGCCGCCGCGATGGCGGCACTCGTCAGCCCGTCGGCGTCGATATGCGAGGCCAGCACCACGCTGTCGGCCGCCAGCAGCCGCTCGGCGCAGGCGGCCGCCGGCTCGGCGAGTTCGGGAACGGGGCTCGAAGCCATCGACTGTGGGTTGTGCGGTATCGGATATAAGCCTCCGGCTCCCGATCGCGTCCGATCACTCGGTGTAACTGGGTGCCGCTGCCTCAACAACCCGGGTTGCTAACGCCTCGAAGGTCGCTTCCTCGGGGACGATGTCGACATCGATCCCGTGGTCGACGGCGGTCTCCCGGGTCGGCTCGCCGATCGTGCCGACAACAGCCCCATCGAGCCCATCGATGGCGGCATCCCGGAGGCCGCGATCGGCAGCCGCATCGAGGAAGTGTTCGACCGTCAGTGAGGAGGTGAATGCGACCGCCTCAAGTTCTCCGTTAGCCGCCAATTCGGTGCTCTCGCCGGCATCAGCCGGGCGAACCAGGCGGTAGAGAACGGTTTCGGTCACGTTCGCGCCAGCGTCGGCGAGGCCATCCAGTAACACCTGACTGCCGTGATCGCTGCGGGCGACGTTGACGTGGCTGTCGGCAACATCGTCGGCCAACAGCTCAACGAGGCCAGCGGAGCTGTAGGTGTCGGGCTCGCGGTCGACCGTCCAGCCGGCGTTGGTGGCGGCGGCGGTCGTCCCCGAGCCGATGCTGACAAGCGTCGCGTCGCCGGGCTGCCAGCCCGCCTCGGCGGCGAGCTCGACACCGGTTTTGCTCGTGAAAACGACGTAGTCGGCATCTGATTGTGGTACCGCACCGGTCGGCTCGATTTCGAGCATCGGATCAGCAATCGGTGTCGCGCCGAGCGAATCAAGGAGTCCGACGGCGTCGGTCAGGCGGTCATCGTCGGGCCGGAAGACGGCCACGCGGACCTCCTGGCTCATCGGTTGGTGGCCCTCGTCTGCTGGTCGTCGCTCCGGTTCAACAGAAAGTCGACAACCTCCGCCCGTGTCGCAGCCACGTCGCCGATCACGGTGATCGCCGGCGGTTCGATCCCGACCTCGTCGCGTACCTCAACGATGGAATCAAGGGTGCCGGTGGCGACGGTCATCTCCGGCCACGTCGCCCGCTCGACGAGTGCGACCGGTGTTTCCGGAGCCATCCCGGCATCCCGCAATGCCTGTGTGTACAGCGGGAGCTTTCCAACACCCATCAACACGACGAGCGTCCCGCCGGTGTCGGCCAGTGCCTCCCAGTCGACGGCCGATTCATCCTTGCTTGGATCCTCGTGGCCGGTGACAAAGGAGACACTGGAGACGTGATCGCGGTGGGTCAGCGGCACCCCGGCGACACCGGGGGCGCCGGTCGCGGAGGTGATCCCAGGAACGACCTCGAAGGGGATCTCGTTGGCCGCGAGATGTTCCATCTCCTCGCCGCCGCGGCCGAAGACGAAGGGGTCGCCACCCTTCAGCCGGACGACGGTTTTGCCCTGCTCGGCGAGTTCGACGAGCCGGCGGTTGGTGTACTCCTGTGGCGTCCACTCGCCGTCGGCGCGTTTGCCCACGTCTTCGCGTTTGTGTTCGGGGATCGCTTCAAGGATCTCCGGGCCGGGAAGCTTGTCGTGGAGGACGACATCGGCATCCGACAGCAGGCGGTTTGCCTTCACGGTCAGAAGCTCCGGATCGCCGGGGCCGCTCCCGACGAGATAGACCGTCGCTGGCACGTCAGCCATCGTCCTCCTGTGTCCCAGGGTCGCTTGTGGCCGCGTCGGCTTCGGCGGCGTCGATCAGCTCGGCAGCCCCTCGCTCGCGCAGCTCGGCGGCGAAATCGGCGGCCGCATCGGCGTGGTCGGTGACCGGGAGATTCCGCGTTGCCTCGACTGTCTCCTCGCCCTCGGGGCCGAGCACTTGCACGCGCGTGTGGACGTATTCCCCTTGCAGAATCGCGTTGACCCCGATCGGCGCGATACAGCCCCCGCCGAGCTCGGCCAACACCGTTCGCTCGGCGGTTGTTTCGATCCGACTGCGGGGGTGATCGACGACCTCCCGAAGCTGGTCGATTACCTCACTATCGACGGCGGTGACCGCGATCGCGCCCTGGCCGGGTGCGGGGACGAACTGCTCTCTGGGCAGCCGGTGGGTTGGGACGCTCTCAAGCAGGTCGCTGCGCTGCAGGCCGGCCTCCGCGAGGACGATTGCATCCATCTCGGTGTCGACCTTCCGGCCCATCGCGTCGCGTTCGAGATCGGTGCGATCGTTGAACCACTCCTCGGGTGAGCGGTCGTAGTCCTCGCTGTCGGCGTCAGCGTCGTTGGCGTTGTCATCGTCGGTAGCGTTGTCGCCGTCGTCGACAGCGGCCGCATCGCCGACGATGTCGTCAAGTTTGCCGACCGCTTCGAGTCGCGCCTGGTGTTCCCGCTGCAACGATGGCGCGAGCAGCTTTTCGAGGCGGGTGTCGACGTTGCCGCGGAGGGCAACGATCTCCAGATCCGGGCGAGCGGCCAGCAGTTGGGCCTTCCGCCGGAGCGAGCTTGTGCCGACGATCGCGCCCTCCGGGAGGTCGTCGAGATCGCGGCCATCGGGCGTGACGAGCACATCGCCGGACGGGACGCGTTCGGGGACGGCGGCGACGACAAGCTCGGCTGGCATCTCCGTTGGCATATCTTTCAGGGAGTGCACTGCTGCATCGAGGTCGCCGTCAAGCACCTTCTCGTCGAGGGCGCGGACGAACGCGCCGGTTTTCCCGAGGCGGTGGATCAGCTCATCGCGGATCTGGTCGCCCCGGGTGTCGACCTCGGTGAGCGTCACCTCCCGGCGACGGGAGTCGAGCGTGGATTTGACCGTCGTCGCCTGCCGGCGGGCGAGATCCGAGCCCCGCGTTGCGAGTCTGACGGTCGTGGCTGATGACATACAGCCCTCTCTGGGCTCACCGTCTAAAAGCCCATCAGTTCCGGCAGCGACCTACAGCGCCTCGGCGTAGGCGGCAAGGGTTTCCTCGATGTCGGCCTCGGTGTGGGCATCGGAGATGAACTGCGATTCATACTGGTTGGCCGTCAGGAAGACGCCCTGCTCTTTCATCGCCTGCCAGAACAGCCGCTCCCACCGCTCGGTGTCGGCGTCGGCAACGTCCGCGCCGGTCTTCGGGCAGTGATCGTAGTGTGGACAGTCCGGATCTTGTCGACAGCCCGCGCCACACTCCCCGCCCCGATCGGTCGCGCCATCACGGGTAAAGATCACCTTGAACATGCTGTCGGCCCCGACGACGGTGTATTCCGGGGCCTGATCGGCCAGGATATCCCGGAGTCCGCTCCGGAGCTGCTCGCCGAGGCTGTTGACGTGGTCGTAGACATCGTTTTCGGCGGCGTACTCCAGGTTTGCCAGCCCGGCCGCCATCGTCACCGGATGCCCGGAGAACGTTCCCGACTGGAACACCTCCCCGGAGGGCGCGAACTGCTCGATGAGCTCGGCGCGGCCACCGATCGCCCCAACCGGGAACCCGCCGCCGACGATCTTGCCGAACGTCGTCAGATCCGGCGTCACACCGAATTTGCCTTGGGCACACTGGAGGCCGCCGACCCGAAAGCCGGTGATCACTTCATCGAAGATGAGCAGCGAGCCGTGATCGTCGCAGAGCTCTCGGAGGGTGTCGTGGAAGCCGTCGACGGGCATGACGATCCCCATGTTGCCAAGGATCGGTTCGGTGAGGACGGCCGCGATATCGTCGCCGTGCTCTTCGAAGACCGCTTCGGCGGCCGCGGGATCATTAAACGGGATCGGGAGGGTATGTTTGGCGAATTCTTCAGGGATGCCCGCGGTTGAGGGCTGTGGGTTGTCGGCGTCGCCCTCGACGAGCGTCGATTCCTGAGCACCGTGGTAGCCACCCTGCATGACGACGATCTTGTCGCGGCCGGTGTGGCCGCGGGCGAGTCTGACCGCCGAGACGGTTGCCTCGGTGCCGGAGTTGACAAACCGCAGCATTTCGACGCTCGGGACGTGGCGGGCGACGAACTCCGCGAGTTCGACCTCGATCTCGGTTGGCGCGCCGTACATTGGCCCGTCGGCGGCATGCGACTGGATCGCTGCGGCGACCGGCTCCGGCAGATCATGGCCGTACAGCAGCGGGCCATACCCCATCACATAGTCGATGTATTTGTTGCCGTCGGCGTCGACGACGTGGGCACCGTCGCCGCGCTCGATGAAGAATGGGTACGGTTTCGTCGCCCGCACCGAGGAGTTGACACCGCCGGCCAACACCGAGAGTGCCCGGCCGTACAGCTCGCGTGACTGCTCGTGGTTCATACCGAGCGTTTTCGCTCCCTGAACTTGTGGCTATCGACAACTCATCGGTGCGGGCGGCTGTCTGACGGCAGCTATTCGAGTGCTGCCGCTTTTCGGGACGATCGAGTCGTGAAAAGGGACGACAGGACAGAATCCTGCCAGGTGAACTACCAGGAGTGTCGTCGGATTCGGTGGGCTTGGTGTGGTGAAATCAGTCAGCGGTGTGTCGGCAGCTGTCGATCAGACCGCTTCGGTGCCCTCCTTGCCGGTGCGGATCTGGATCGCGTCCTCAACATCGAGCACGAAGATCTTGCCGTCGCCCGGCTCACCGGTGTTGGCGGCCTCCTTGATCGCGGTGGCAACCTCCTCGGCGTCGACATCGGCGACGACACACTCGATTTTGACCTTCTGGTGGAGATCGACCGTGTACTCCTCGCCGCGCCAGCTCCCCTTCTTGGCGGGCTGGCTGCCACGACCGGAGACGTTTGTGACCGTCAGCGAGGGCGCGCCGACCTCGGCGAGGGCTTTCTTCACGTCACCGAGTTTCTCCGGGCGGACGACCGAGAACACCATCTTCAGATCGGGATCCTCGCCGCCGTCGGTGCGGATCTCGTGGTCGTCGCTACCGCCGTCGGTGCGGATCTCGTCGTCGTCAGTTGGGCCGAAGCCGTCGGTGGCAACGCGGTCGCCACCGAACTCGGGGTAGGTCTCGACGCCGTGTTCGGCGATGTCGAGGCCGTCCTGTTCGTGGTCGGGGGTGACACGTGCCTCGCCCATCGCTTTGAACGCGTACCAGATGATCGCGGTCGCGGTGAGCGTCCAGCCACAGATGATGACGACACCGACGAGTTGGGCGATGAACTGATTGGCGACCGAGTCGACCGCACCCGGCACCGCAACGAACGGCATCATCAGCGTGCCGAGGATACCAGCACTACCGTGGACGGGGAAGACCGCACAGACGTCGTCGATCTTGAGCTTCTCGGAGACGAACTCGAAGACGATCGGGAGCTGGGCACCGGCGATGAGGCCAACAACGATGGCGCCCCACCAGGAGGTGGTGTTCGGAATCGCGGTAATGCCGGCCAGCCCGGCGAGCATCCCGTTGGCCGTGTACAGCGTATCGACCTTGCCGGCTTTGAGGTAGGCAACGCCGGCCGCGCCGATCGCGCCGGTCGCCATGGCGATCGTCGTTGTCATGACGATGAGGCTCAGCGAGTTGGCACCGGTGCCGAGATCGAAGGCGCCGGCGGTGCCGACGTTGAAGCCGTACCAGCCGAAACACAACATTAGCGTGCCGAGAACGGCGAAGGTCATCGAGTGACCGGGGATAACGTTCAGTGAGCCATCCTCGGCGTAGCGATCCATCCGCGGGCCGAGGATCGCGGCGGCCGTGAGGCCGGCGACCCCGCCCATCCCGTGGACGATCGTCCCGCCCGCGAAGTCGGCGAAGGCGGTGCCGGTAATCTGCTCGACGAGCCCTGCACCGGGTGCCGACCACGTCATCGCGATGACCATCGGGTAGATCACCGCGGCCAGCAGGAAGGTGTAGGTGACGTACGCGCGGAGCTTTGCGCGTCCGGCAACCGCCCCTGAGACAATCGTCGCAGCCGTCATCGCAAAGACTGCTCCGTAGAACCAGCTGACGTAGCCGCCAGCACCGGCCGCCGGCGCAAAGCCGCCACCGGTCACGAGGCTGGTAAAGCCGGTGCCGATCAGGAAGAACACGGTGACGCCGACCGCCCACGTCAGCATGTTTTTCGTAAGCTGGTTGGCGACGTTCTTCGACCGAACCTGCCCGGCTTCGAGCATGGCGAAGCCCGCGTGCATGAAGAAGATCAGGAACGATACTGTCAGGATCCAGGTGTTGTTGATCGCTTCGACTGCTGTGGCTAGCTCTGTCATTGTGGTTGCTCCGTTGAACTGCGTGTGCTTGGTTTACAATTCATGGTCATTTTGTGATCACGCCGTGTGTTTGTGCTCTGAATCACGATCGTAGCTCATGGAGCCGACATATATAATGGTATCCGTTGACAATTCAAGAAATAACATCCAAATTATATACGAGCGTCAAATATAGGATCAAATAATATGCATATAAGGTCGCAGACGGTCGCTGGACGAACCGATTTCTGCCGTGGAACGAAACGGATGTTTCCCCGCCAGCCACGATCGTTTCATCTGGAGATTGCGTCTTCCTGCCAGTCACCGGTGACGGTGCGGGCACGCGACAGCGCGGTGAAGGGTGACCGTGGTTGTCACTGCGAGCGATACGGGACACCGGCGTAACAATCGAGAATCGGTGGCGTTACTCGGGTTTCAGGCCTTCATTCTGGACGCGCATGACGGCCTCGCCGTCGGCGAGGTTCGGCGCGTCGACAAGCCGGACGATCCGCTTGTCACCTTTCGATTTCCGGAGGTAGATCCGGAACGTGGAGGTGTGGCCAAGGATGTTGCCGCCGATCGGCTGGGTCGGATCGCCGAAGTACGAATCAGGGTTGGAGGCAACTTGGTTGGTGACGAGAATCGAGGTGTTGTAGAGATCGCCGATCCGCATCAGGTCATGGAGGTGTTTGTTCAGCTTCTGTTGGCGTTCGGCGAGCTCGCCGCGGCCGACGTACTCCGCGCGGAAGTGGGCGGTCAGGGAGTCGACACAGACCATCCGGACGGGCCACTCGCTGTCCTCGTGTTCGCCGGCGAGCTCTTTGGCCTTCTCGGCCAGCAGGATCTGGTGGTCGGAGTTGAACGCCTTGGCGACGTGGATCCGATCGAGGAAGTCGGCGACGAGTGCTTCCATCGTCTCCTCGTCGTCGATCGAGCCCTCCATCTCCCGATCCTCTAAGGTTGCCTGGAGGATCTCGTCGTCGAGGCCGCGTACCATGTCGTCGATCCGCTCGGGGCGGAACGTGTCCTCGGTGTCGACGAAGATCGCCGACCCGCGGAGCCCGCCCTGCTCGTGGGGGAGTTGGACGTTGACGGCCATCTGGTGGGTCACCTGGGATTTGCCCGCGCCGAACTCGCCGTAGACCTCGGTGATCGACTGGGTTTCCATCCCGCCGCCGAGCAGGTCGTCGACCTCATCGATCTGCCAGGAGAGCTTACCGATCTCCTGGCGGCGTTCGAGGATCGTCTCGCCGGTTTCGAAGCCGCCAACGTCGGCGGCGTCGCGGGCGGCGTTGATGATGTCGCTGGCCGTGCTGTCGCCGATATCGGCCTGATTCGAGAGCTCGCCGGGGGAGGCGACGGCGATGCTCTGGTAGTTGTCGTATCCTGATTCGACGAGCTTGTCCGCGGTTGCCGGCCCGACACCGGGCAGCGTTTCGAGTTCATCCTCAGCCATTGTGTCCTGACGTTGCTCGCTTTCGCATATAAAGCCTCGTTAACAGCGGAGTGAAAGTGAAATGTGGTGCTGCTGTGGCCGTCTCGCGTTGTCGACTCTCACCCTGCGATGCTATCGGTCAAGAAAGCGTTCGAAATCGTGTGCGGGCGACCGGAACCCGGCGTCATCGATCCACTGTTTCAGATAGCTATCAGCCGTCGATACCGAGAGCCGGTCGTTGCCGACAGATCGAACCAGGACACCGATGGAGCCGGTCAGGTCGATGCCGCGCTGTTTCGCGGCTGTCCGTGCGTCGCCGTCATCGGTGACGACGAGTCCGTTCCCGACCGCTGCCACGGCCAACGCCTGTGCTTCGCCGGGATCGAGCGATTCGAGCAGTTCCGCTTCGATCTGTGCTGCCGCCGACGCAGGGCTGATGACCGGGATTTCCTCGCCGAGGACAGCCAGCGCGTGGTCAATATAGGAATGCGTTTCAGCACCGGTGCTGAGCTCTTCGTCCACCGCTTCCACCGTGACGACCCGCGGGAGAGCCACCAGCAACTCAACATGATCTACCTGCGCAAAGTTCGACAAAACGGTGGTGTTGAGAACGGTCGGGTGTGTCGGCGGCGGTGTCATTCGAGGTTGCGGGCGGTCTCGATCTCCTCGCGTGCGGCCTCCATATCTTCTGGCCCAACGCGGAGTGCTACCTCCTCTTCTCGCAGGATGTCCCGCATCTCGAAGCGGTTGACATCGGCAAGCCGGGCCGCCGTGCCGAGCGTGATCTCACCGCTGTCGTACAACGCGACCGCCGCCGCGATCCGTGCGTTCTGGTGCTCCTCGAAATATTCGCGGAGGACGTGGCGGATGGCGTCGCTTTTGTTCTCGAAGATCCCCGCGCTGATGGCTCCGTCCATCAGATCGGTGAGATCCTCCGGGATGGTGGCGGTGGTTCGTGCCATGCCTCACCATACCGTTGGACTGCATACAATATATGAATTATGGCCGGGCTACTGTGCGCGTTACTCCCACGGGTAGCCGCCGGGGCGGTCGGGCCACAGCGGGTACCAGTAGCTCTCGTCGGCTTCGATGTCGAGTTCGCCGTCCAGCACCGACTGGAGTTTGAACTCGGCTTGGTTGTCGCGCTCGTGGTCGCCCTCGGGAACGAAGGGGTAGTACGCCCCTCGGCGGAACGAATAGATCCAGTAGGCGTGGTCGGTACCGCTTTTGTCGAAGGCGAAGACGGCCGCCAGCAGTCGGGAGCCGTATCCTTGCTCGATGAACGTGTCGGCGGCGAAGTGGATCGTTGTCAACAGATCCTCGGGGTCGGTGTCGTCGAGGACAACCCAGCTGTAGCCGTGGTCGTCGCTGTGGGTGTCAAACGTCGTCCCGGTGTCGGATTCGCCGGCCTCAAGGATCGACTTCACCTCATCGACGGTGTCGCTGAAATCCGTGCTGTCGACCGACGAAAAGCAGAGCGCGGCCTGCCCCGCATTCTCGTAGCCCAGATCGGCCTCCATCGTCATATACGCCGTCGACATCCCGAACAGATCCTCCGGATCGGCATTCCGTGTCGCGTCAGCCTCGGCGGAAACGCCGAAGATCGACCGGACGGTGTCCATCAAACCCATGGCTAATCGTTGGTCGCCGGCGGTAAAAGGGTCGTCGTCGCGGCTCCGCGCGGCGGTCGTCATCGGTTCAGGCCGTTTCCTGCTCGCGTTCGAGTTCACGGAGCTTCTCGATCCGTTTTTCGGTCGGCGGGTGGGAGCTGGCGAGTTTGCCGATAAAGCCCGAGCGGATCGGGATGATGAAGAAGGCGTTCATCTCGGCCTGATCGCGGAGGTCGTCATCCGGTACCCGATCCATCCGGCCATCGATGCTCATCAGCGCGGAGGCCAACGCCGAGGGGTTGCCCGTGATCGACGCCGCCCCGCGGTCAGCCGCATACTCGCGGTACCGGCTCAGCGCGCGGATCAAGAAGAACGAGACGACCCACACGAGCAGCGAGGCGATGATCGCCACGTACACCGGTGCCTGATTCCGGCCGTCACCGCTGAACAGCCAGCCCCAGCGGACGACGATGAACGCCAGCGTCGAGAGGAACGAGGCGATCGTCATCACCATCACGTCGCGGTTTTTCACGTGGGCGAGCTCGTGGGCGATGACGCCCTCAAGCTCCTCTTGGTTCAGTGTGTTCAACAGCCCCTGGGTGACGGCGACGGTCGCATTTTTCTGGTTGCGACCCGTCGCAAACGCATTTGGCACGCGGGTGTCGGCGATGGCGATCTGTGGCTTTGGGAGATCGGCCTGCTGGGCTAACCGTTCGGTCGTCCGATGAAGCTCGGGGGCTTCGTTTTCATCGACGACGCGGGCTCCCATGCTGTAGAGGGCCATCTTGTCGCTGAAGAAGAGCTGGGCGATCGAGAACAGCCCCATCACGACGACGATCCCGAGGAGATTCCCCCAGTAGACCGCCAGCACACCGATAAAGACGATGTAGAGGGCGAACAGGAGAAACATCGTGAACACCATGCGTCCACGGAGTCCCCAATCTGTCTTCCATTGCATACCTACAGGTAGTTGTTCAACGGGCTAAACCTTACCGAAGCAGCCGGTCACCGCTACGACTGTCCACCCATCCGGAGCCGCCGCCCAAGCAGGGCGTAGCCGACCGACAGCCCGGCGTAGGCCGCCAGCCAGCCGGCCGGTGTTTCGAGTGGAACCAGCTCCGGAGCGAGTGTCACCGCGGCCGCAAGCGTCGGATACAGCCACAGACCGATCCGTGGCACCGCGACAACGGGAAGCAACGCGAGGCGTTCGGCGATGGGGCCGACCACCACCGCGAGGGCCAACAGGACGACAGCGAGGCTTCCACGGAGCCACCACGGTTTCGGCGCGGCGGCGACCCGATCGATGTCGGCGGCGACCTCCGCCGAGACGAACCGCGACACAACGGCTCCCGGCACCGAAGGTGCCACGCCCCCGGTACCGCTACCGCCGCCAGCCTGGCCCGCCTCGGTCTCGCCTGACCCCCACGCAGCATCGGAGTCAAGCACGTATTTGTTGTACAGTTCCTCGGGGTCTTCACCCAACACGCTTTCCGGCGCGCGCTTGGAGTTCGGCCGCCCGGTTGGCGTTGTCGACGCTGTCTCGGTCGTCTCCCCGGTTTCGGTCTCCGGGGTGCTGGCGGCCGCGGTGTAGCCGTCGTCCGCCGCCGTCTCGGCTGTCTCCTCGGCCGATGTCGACGCTGCTGTCTGTTCGCCCGGCCGCCGGCGGTCGTTTGGCCGGCGATTCGCGTTCGTTTGCTGACTCGCGTCCGTGCGTGTGCGCGAGGATGTGTCTGCTGTCGACGCCGTGGTCGAGGTATCCGCTGTCTGTGTCGTCGATGTGTTCGTTGTCGACGACCCGCCCGATCGCGGCTCCGAGAGCCACGCTGTCGGCGACTTCGGTCGGCCGGCCGCGTCCCACTCCTCGTAGCGATCGGTGCCGGTCGCTGTTCCTTGGTCGTCGATGAAGGTGTCGTAGGCGGCCCGCGACTCGCTGTCGGTCAGCGCGTCGGCGGCATCGGTCACCCGGTCGAACTCGCGTTCGGCGGTCGCCTGCTCGCTGCTGTTGTTGTCAGGGTGAACCGAACGCTTAGCGAGTTTGCTTGCGCGCTTGATCGTCTCCTCGCTGGCATCGCGGTCGACGCCGAGTCGCTCGTAGTAGGAGTCCGCCGACGGCGTTCCTCCGTAGCTGTCTGGCATTTAGGGCTCACGCAGTGCCGGGAGCTCCTCGCCGAGGTCATCGATCTCCTCGGGGGAGTGTCTGAGCGCCGATTCGATCGCGGTTTCGACCTGCTTGCCGGTTTTGAGATCCTCGCCGGTCACCTCCAGTTGGCCGTCGGTCGTGATCCGAAACTCGACGGCCAGCGACGGTTCACCCGGCGGCCGCGGCGGGATATCCCGCAACACGGCGGTGCCGATCTTGGTGTTTTCCGCGGCTGTGTCGCTTTCGCCCTGATAGACCCGGATCTGTACCGAGGTCTGGCCCTCCTCGACGGTGCCGTAGCTCTCCTTTCGTGTCGAGGTCGGGATCTGTTCGTCCTGTTCGATGATGTGGTCGATCGAGCCATCCGAGAGCCGAACCCCGAGTGACTGCGGTACCACATCGATCAACACGATGTCGTCGGTCTCGCCGGGCAGCATCGCCGAGGCGTCCGCGCCGCTGTCATCGATAATTTCGGCTTGGATCGCCGCGCCGAGGGCGACGGCCTCCTCGGGGTTGATCTCATTTGAGGCCTCCTGGCCGAAGTAGTCGCTGACAAGCTCCTGAATGTGGGGCATCCGTACTGAGCCACCGACGAGAAGCACCTTGTCGACGTCTTCGGGCGCGTAATCGGCCCGCGAAAAGAGGTCGTCCAGCGGCTCGGTTGTCGCGGCGGCGAGATCCGCAGTCAGCTCCTCAAACTGCTCGCGGCTCAGCGTCTCCGCAAAGGTGTAGGACTGCTCGGGGACGACGAAGGGGACACTCACGTCGGTCGACGGGAGATCAGAGAGTCGGTGTTTCGCGCTTTTGGCCTCCTGTCGAATCCGCGCTAACTGTTCGGGATTGTCTTCGATGTCGACCCCGGTGTCGGCGTGGATCTGCTCGATCATCCACTCGACGATCCGCTCGGTCCAGTCGCTGCCGCCGAGATGGTTGTCGCCGCCGGTGTGGAGGGTCTCGACGCTGTTGATCTCGTAATCGATCTCGACGAGCGTCGCATCGAAGGTGCCCCCGCCGAGATCGTAGACGAAGGCGAGTTCGGCCTCGCCGGAGCCGAGTTTCGACTCGTGAAGGCCGTAGGCGAGACAGGCTGCACTTGGCTCCGGCAGCAGGCGTTCGACCTCAAGGCCGGCGATCTCGCCGGCGGTCTCGGTTGCGGTGCGTTTCGGATCGTCGAAGTACGCCGGCACCGTGATCACCGCGCTGTCAACGTCGCGGCCGATGCTCGCCTCGGCTTCATCGATGACGTGTTCGAGAATCAGGCTGGAGAGCTGTTCGGGGAGGTACTCCTCGCCGGCAACCGAGATCGGTTCCTCGCTTCCCATCTCGCGTTTGATCTCGGTGACCGTCCGTTCGGGGTGTTGGACGGCGAGATTGGCGGCCGTCTGGCCGACGTTGACCTCGCCGTCCTCGGTGAACTGCACCACCGAGGGGATGACCGATTCGCCGCTGTTGCCCGTCGTAATCACCTCCGGGTCGCCGCCGGCGACGTAGGCAACCGCGCTGCGTGTCGTCCCCAGATCGATCCCAACGGTGTAGCCTGAACCCATACTGACAGCGTCGGGTTCTCCACACATAAGCGGTGAGGTCGCGGCGGCGACGGCAGCCGATTCGCGCCGCTTAACCAGTCGCCACGTTTACCAGCCGATCATGACTGAGTCACGCGGCTTCTGTCCGGAGTGCGGCGAGACGGTCGCCGAGCGGACCGAACCCCGGCCCGGCGCGCCGCGGGCCGACAGCGACGCGCTCTGTGACAGCTGCTATTTCGACGAATTCGACTTTATCGACGCGCCCGAGCGCGTGCAGGTGACGGTCTGTGGTCGCTGTGGCGCGGTACACCGCGGCAACCGCTGGGTCGATGTTGGTGCCGTTGACTACACCGATATCGCCATCGACGCGGTCAGCGAATCGCTGTCCGTCCACATCGACGCCGACAACGTCGAGTGGGGTGTCGAGCCCGAACAGGTCGACGAGACGACGATCCGGATGCACTGCACCTTCTCGGGGGTTGTTCGTGAGACCCTGCTTGAGGAGGAGTTGATCGTGCCCGTCCGGATCGCCACGGAGGTCTGTGATCGCTGTGGGCGGATCGCCGGTGGCTACTACGCCAGCATCGTCCAAGTGCGCGCCGAGGATCGTGAGCCAACCGACGAGGAGGCCGCCGAGGCCATCGAGATCGCTGAAAGCTACGTCGCAGGCAAAGAAGCCGACGGCGACCGAGAGGCGTTTATCACCGAGATCGACACCGACGACGACGCCGGCCCGACGATCAAGCTCTCGACGAACAAACTCGGCCAGGCCGTCGCCAACCGCATCACCGACCGGTTCGGCGGCACCGTCGACGACCACCCAACCCTGGTGACCGAGGACAGCGACGGCAACGAGGTCTACCGGGTCACCTTCGTCGCCCGGCTGCCGAAATACACCGCCGGCGATGTGGTCGACCCGGGCGACGGCGAGGGGCCGGTACTGGTGCGGAGCGCGCACAACAACCTGACAGGTCGGCGGCTCACAACCGGTGAGCCCTACGAGGCAAGTGGTGACGGCGATGGGCTGCCAACCGTCGATCCGATCGGTCACCGACGAGACGCCGTCGAGACGACGGTCGTCGCCGTCGAAGACGAGCACTCGATCCAGCTTCTCGATCCCGACACCTACGAGGCAAAAACCGTCGCCCGCCCCGACTTCGTCGATCCCGACGCCGAGACGGTGTCGGTGTTGAAGGATGGCCCGGACGTGTATCTCCTTCCTGACCCGGAGCGCGAGGCCGTCTAACGAGGCGTCGCGGTTTCAGCAGCTACCGGCTACTGTGTTGGCGGATCGGCCGCCAGCTACTGTTTTGGTGGGTCGGCCGCCAACTCCTGAAACGTGTTCCGGATCGTCACCGGTGTCACCGAGGCGATATCGGCGATCTCGCGTTGGGTCACCTCGGCGTCGTGTTCCTTGGCGGCGGTGTACAGACAGGCCGCGGCAACCCCGCTCGGATTGCGACCGTTGGCGATCCCCTCCTGTTGGGTGCGGTCGACAAGCTCGCGGGCGCGGCGTTCGACCGCCGTCGCCACCCCCAGTTCGGTCGCATACCGCGGGAGGTATTCGGCGGGGCTGGTCGGCGTGACGGGTAATCCGAGCTCTCGGTTGAGCGCGTCGTAGGCCGCCCGAAACTCCCCGCGGTCGGCTTTCGCCGCCGCGACGGTCTCCTCGATCGTCCGTGACACCGCATTGATCCGACAGGCAGCGTAGACACAGGCCGCGGTAAACCCCTCCAACGAGCGACCCTGTAGCAGGCTCTCCTTTTGTGCCGATCGGAACAGCCGACAGGCCTGATCGTGAACGGAATCCGGCAGCGATTTTTCGCCGATCAGCCGCCGGATCTGTTTGAACGCGTAGATCTTGTTGCGGTCGCGTTTCCGCCCGACGCGGGCGCGGTTGTGCTGGCGTCGCAGCCGGATGAACTTCCGGCGGCGGTGCTCGCTGAGGTTCCGGTCGTAGCCGATCTCCGTCGACAGGCCTCTGTCGTGGCGGGCCTCCGTCAGCGGAGCACCTGTTCGTTCGGGGTTCGTCCGGCTGTCGTCAAATGATCGCCACTCCGGGCCGTGGTCGATCCGATCGGCATCGACGACGAGCCCACAGTCGCCACAAACCGTTTCCTCGGCCTCGCGTTTGAGCTGTCCGTCACACTCGGGACAGCGGGGACACTCCGGTGCCATGGTGCAACACCTGGTACTAGCACCGAGTGGGATAATAGTTAGATAGCTAACAAGATTGCGGGTTTGTCGACATTTTTTATCCGATACCGCGACCACGGTATGGGTCGAACTCCCAGCGCGAGCCGATCAGGCCTCGCTGATCGCCGCTTCGATCTCGTCGAGTTCGGCATCCGAGAGATCGGGCCGGCTGGGAGAGACCGCGTGGATCGGGCCGCCGCCGTCACCGTCGAACCGCGGGATGATGTGGACGTGGGCGTGGGGCACCTCTTGGCCGGCGGCCTCGCCGTTGTTCATCCCGATCGTGGTCGCGTCGGCGTCGACGGCGTCCTCGATGGTCGGCGTCAACTCGTGGACGACGCCGAACACGTCGCTGGCAACGTCGGCCGGCATGTCGTCGAGGTGCTCGTAGGGCTCCTTTGGGATGACGAGCGTGTGGCCCCGCGCAAGCGGGTTGGCGTCGAGAAACGCCAGCGTGGTCTCGGTTTCGTGGACGATGCGACCGGGGATCTCGCCGTCGACGATCTGCTCGAAGATCGTGGGCATATGCGATGGTTTCGGCGGCGAGATTATGAACGTTGGTGACGGTGCGGGCATCGTATTCAGAGACACAGTTGCGTACGAGAGATAGATGTAGAAAGCCCTCGGCACGCTCGACTCCCGCGGCTCGCTGCGCTCCTCACTCACTTCGTTCGTTGCGGTGCTTACGTCGCCGGGGTTCGTCGAGCGTACCTCGCCCTTTCAATCCGCCAGGCCGTGGTTTGATCGGCCGGCCGACTCGTCTGTTACCTGCTCGTCTCGCTGCCTGTAGGCGGTGTGGCGACATGCAACTACGGCAGTTGCGCGGCGATCGCATTCCGGTATTCCTCGTCGTCGTACCCGAGTCGGGACTGCC
Source organism: Halonotius sp. F2-221B (assembly GCF_046719765.1). Taxonomy (NCBI): domain Archaea; kingdom Methanobacteriati; phylum Methanobacteriota; class Halobacteria; order Halobacteriales; family Haloferacaceae; genus Halonotius; species Halonotius sp. F2-221B. The sequence goes on along the minus strand of NZ_JABEBY010000009.1, from coordinate 77,248 downwards.
AAACCTCCTGATAGGAGGGATGGAGGATCGGCACCGCGGTCACGCCGAGCGTGGGACACTCGATTCGCTTACAGACGAGCTCAAGAAAGCTATCCACAGTCCGATCTTCGAACGCCAGCAGTGTTGTCGTCGCGTGTTTTCCGGTCGGAATCACGATCTCGGGGTCGACGCGGTCGAGTTCAGTTTCGAGGTGCGTCCGGCAGTTCGCACGCTCCTCCGGTGTCGGCTCGCGGTTTGAGCCGTCGGCCTCGGGAAAACACTTGACAGCGTTGGTGTAGTAGGCGTCGTCATCATAGCCGAGGTCGGCCACTAGCCGGCGAATCCGCCGCCCGGAGTGCCGGGAAGTGTAGGCGTAGCCGGTGTGGTTGCCACCCTTCCAGATATCGGCATCGGGGTCGCCTGCGCCGGGTGCTTCACCAATAACGAACAGCGTCGCATCCAGCGGGCCGTTGCCCCACGAGATACAGGTTCGGGAGTCGACCAGATTCGGACAGCGCGTGCAGTCCGACTCGATGACGTGTCGCTCCGTCGGGTGGCTGATCGACGGCTCGCTGTCGTTCGGATCGTCGCTGCTCATCACCTACTCGCCGATCGCGTCGGCGATGGCAGGGGCAACGCTCACATCGCTGACCGCACGTTCGATGGTGTCGGTGCCGATGACCGCTTCGACGCCGGCGGCGGCGAGTTTTGTTCGTGCCGCGCCAGCCAAGACGGGATGGATACAGCACGCGTAGACACGGCCCACGTCGTGGTCGTGGAGGGCGTCGATCGCGCCGCTCATCGTGCCGCCGGTGGCGATGATGTCGTCGACGAGCACCACATCCCGTCCCTTGACGGTGGCGTCGCTCGGTGTCACCTCGACCTCTCCAGTATCGTAGTCGCGTTCCTTCTCGAAGTAGTCCACATCGCCGCGGCCGTAGGCGTCCCGCGTCGTCGTCGCCAGCGATGTCGCGCCCTCGTCGGGGGCGACAAACAGCGGCTCTGAGAGGTCGTCGAGCGGGTCGGCGAGGGCGGCGGCCGCATCGACCGCTTCGGTCGGCACGGTGAAAAAGTCGGTCACGTCGGGCTCGTGGGGGTTGACAACGAGCACCCGATCGGTGCCGGTCGAGATCGCCTTCGCCATCGCCCGAGCAGAGACCGGCTGGCCGGGCTTGAACGCCTGATCCTGCCGGGCGTAGCCGAGATACGGGATGACCGTCGTGATGTCGGTCGCGCCGGCCTCCCGAACCGCATCTTGGAGTTGGAGCAACTCGATGTGGGCATCGTTGGTTGCTGTCGAGCCGACGATGATCGCCCTGTCGTCGTCAAACTCGGGAACCGAAAGCAGCGTTTCGTCGTCGGTAAACCACTCGTAGGTCGGGGTCGTCAGCGTGCCGACGCCGGTTGCCGCAAGCGCGGCCGCCACCGACTGGGAGCTCGGCGCGGGTACGATCGTAGCCATACGAGCCCTAGTTCAGCCACCCCTAAACGGGGTTTCGGTGTGCGTCGCTTACGAGCCATCCGTGCCGCCACCGATGGCGACGCCCTGGGCCCCGGGCAGACCGAGCCGCTGATGTCGCCACCCGTCGCCGGCGGTAACACACAGCGTTCCGTCGTCGGTTATCCCAACAACGATCCCGCGGTCGGCCGCCAGATCGACGATCGGTGCCTCGACCGGTGGGGTTGTCGTCGCCCACGCGCCCTCCTCGGCCGAGCGAACGAGCAGGCCCGCCTCGCCGACGGCGTGGGCGTGGCCGTGACCGTCGGCGGCGACCGCCCGGAACGCGCCATCGGCGACCGACTGCCAGCCGTTACCCAGCCGGAACAGGCCGTCGGCTGTCGCCGCCAGCGGTTGGCCGACGCCGGTCACCCTCTGGACATCGGTGAGGCCGGTGTTGGTCAGCCCGTCGTCATCGATGCGGTAGACGCCGTCGGCGGCCGCGAGCAGGCCGGCGTCGATGGCGCGACCCCCGTCGGTCGTCCCGAGGCGTTCCCAGACCGGCGGCTCGGTGATCGCGCCGGCGTGCTCGCCGCCGTAGACGACCCCGTCGCCGTCGGCAACGACGATCTCCTCTGGTGTGATATCGACGGCTGATACCGCGCCGATCGCGTCGCCACCGATCGACTCGAACGTCGGATCCGCCACGTCGGCACCCCGGTCGGCTGCGTCGATATCAGCCGCGAGCACCCCCTCGTCGGTGCCGACGACAAGTCGGTTGGCCGTCGCCGCAACCGCGGTCGCCGGCTCCCGGCTGGCAAGGCCGAACGCCCCGATCTGGTCGGCCGAGACGGTGACGGCGGCGACGCCGGCGTCGGTGGCGACGAACACGTCGGTGACGCCGGTTTTCGCGCCGAAGACCCGTTTTTCGGTCAGCGTTTGCATACGCGTTTCTCGACGGCCGGCGGACAAAAAGCCAGCCGACTCCGGTGTGGCTCTCGCCGTGACGGCGACGCCCCAGCAACACGGAGTGAACAACGTTATGCAGGTCCCCACGCAACGGGCGGGCATGCGTCGTTACGATATCGGGAGCACTGGGCTGGCTACAGCGACACAGGAGGGGTGCTGATGCGGGTCGTCGCCAAGTTCGGCGGGACGAGTCTGGGCACCGGCGAGCGGATCAACCGCGCGGCGGATTCGATCGCCGCTGCCGTTGAGGCCGGCCACCAGATCGCCGTCGTCGCCAGCGCGATGGGATCGACAACCGACGATCTGCTCGACGACATCGAGTTCGATGTCTCCGACGAGGATCGCGCGGAGATCGTCTCGATGGGTGAACGCACCAGCGTCCGGATGCTGAAGGCTGCACTCGCTGCGCGGGATGTCAACGCCCTCTTTTTGGAGCCCGGCAGCGACGAGTGGCCGATCATCACCAACGATGTCGGCGAGGTCGACGTTGAAGCCACGAAGAAACGCGCCACGGCCCTCGCCGACAAACTCGACGGCGTGGTTCCCGTCATCACCGGTTTCCTCGCTCAAAACGAGGGCGGCGATATCACAACGTTGGGCCGTGGTGGCTCGGATACGACCGCGGTCATGCTCGGCAACTACATGAACGCCGACGAGGTCGTCATCGTCACCGACGTCGAGGGCGTCATGACCGGCGACCCCCGGGTTGTCGAAGGCGCGCGCAACGTCGGCCGCATCTCGGTCGACGAACTCCGGAATCTCTCCTTCCGCGGGGCGGAGGTCGTCGCCCCGAGTGCGCTGTCGTACAAACACGAACACCTCGATGTGCGGGTCGTCCACTACCAACACGGTGATCTGCTGACCGGCGGCACCCAGATCGAAGGCGAGTTCCAGAACCTCATCGACATGCAGGAACAGAAACTCGCCTGTCTGACCGTCGCCGGGCGGTCGATCCGCAACAGCCCCGGCATTCTGGCGGATCTCTCCGACGCGCTGCGGAACGCCGGGATCAACATCGACGCCGTCGCCAGCGGGATGGATTCGATCACCTTCTACGTCGACAGCGAGCTGGCCGACGAGGCCGAACCCGTCCTCCACGAGCGGGTCGTCAGCGGCAACACGCTCTCAAGTGTCACCGTTGAGGACGACATCGCCGTCATCCGGGTCACCGGCGGCGAACTCCCGAACCGACCGGGGGTTATCCAGAGCGTCCTCACGCCGATCGCCGACGCCGGAATCAACCTCCATGACGTGATCACGAGTGCGACCTCGGTCGCGCTGTTTGTCGCCTGGGACGACCGCGAAGAGACCTTAGAGATCGTCCAACGCGAGGTATAGCGGCTAAACGGTTGGCTACCGCCCGCTACGCAGCCGCGTCCCGATCTTTTCCGGGAGACCCGCTTCCTCGACAGCGTCGACCACGCGATCGATATCGTAGGCGACGCGGTGGGTTTCGACATCGATGGCGGCGGTGCCGCCCCCGTCGTCGCTCTCGTCGATATCGAGCACCGCAAACGCGGCCTCCGGGTCGCCGTCGCGTGGCTGGCCGACGCTGCCGGGGTTCATCACGACGCCCTCGTCGAACTCCCGGACGCCCTGCACGTGGGTGTGGCCGGTGATCGTCACGCGGGCGTTGTCCTCCAACATTCCAGGCGAAAACTCATCGGGGTAGGTGTAGCGATCCGGATTCTCGGGGTGGCCGTGAACGATCAGGATCTCACCGCTGGCGATGGTTCGGCGATTCGGGAGCGAATCGAGCCAGTCGATGGCGTCCTCGTCGAGTTCCTCGCGGGCGTAGGTGACGCCGGCGGCGGCCATCGAATTGAACCGAAAGCCGGTGTCGCTGGCGACCGCGCGGTCGTGGTTGCCCATGACGGTCGCGGCGTCGAGTTCCTGAATCCGGTCAACGCACTCGGCGGGCCAGGGGTTGTAGCCGACGATATCGCCGGCACAGAGCCATCGGTCGACCGCGGGCATCGCCTCGATCACGGCTTCGAAGGCGGGGAGATTGCCGTGGATGTCAGCCACAACGCCGTATCGCATACCGACCCCTTGCGGCGGTGGCGAAAAAGGCGTTTGGGCGCGCTCGTGTCGCGTCTCTCAGGATGTTCGACAGGTAATTACTCCTCGTCGTCATACCCACACACAGAATGCCAATCTCCACCGATGAATTCGATGCCGGAGCTGTCGATGAGAGCGGTGACGAACCGAGTGCCGACGACGAGGTCGACCCCATCGAAACCGAAAAAGATCTCGTCACGTCGTTTCTGAGCGAGCGACCGGACAGGGCCTTCACCGAGCGTGAGATCGTCCTCGGCGTCGACTACACCCCCGTGTTCATGGATCGAACCCAGAGCTCACTCGGTTCGTTCGCTGACGGGTTGATCGATTTTGCCGGCGACGTGGCCGCCACGACGATCGTCGTCAACGATATCGATGACGCACTCACCGAGCTCGTCGAGGAAGGGGTCGTGACCACCAAAGAGGTGGAGACAGACGACGGAACCTCTGTCTACTACAAACTGGCGTAACGCGCAGCCACATCACGGCCGATCGACCCAACGTCGGAGAGCCGACGATCCCAACGCCGCCTGACGCAACCCTTACCCGACGCGGCGTCGAACGAGCGGGTATGACAGACGATGCCGACGATCGCTCACATGCCTTCTCCGAGGGACAAGGCGTCGACGAGGACTACGAGGAGTTTACCCTCGATCCGACGGATCTGGGTGTCGATCCCGACCAGGTCGACCCGGTCGACTCTCGCGTGTTGACCGACGTACTCGACAAGCACAACGTCTCTGCCGAGCAGGTCGACGTGCCGGAGCTCATCGATGTCGGGCTCTCCTACATGGAGATCAACCGCTTCGAGGAGGCCACCGCTGCCTTCGAGCGCGCCGCCCGCTTTGCCGACGAGGACTCTATCGAGGCCCAGGAGGCCTGGGTGAACAAGGGCGTCGCCCACGGCCAACTGGAGGAGTACGATCAGGCGATCGGGGCCTACGAGGAGGCTCTTCGCATCGATGAGGACTCCGAGCACGCGGCGACCGCCGAAACCAATCTCGCCTACGCGCTGTGGGAGTTCGGTCGCACCGAGGAGGCACTGGAACACGCCGAGCGCGCCGTCGAGATCGACCCCCGATTCCCGCAGGCGTGGTACAACCGCGGCTTCTTCCTCCGTGAACGCGGGCTGACTGAGGACGCGCTCAACGCCTTCGACAACGCGCTCCGCCTGGGGATGCGTAACGCCGAGATTCTTGAGGAGAAAGCCCGTGCCCTGGAGGAGCTTGGTCGTGAGGAGGAGGCCCAGGAAGCCATCGAGCAGGCCGAGGAGATCCGTGCCGACGCCGAGGAAGAGTTGACCGAGGAGTTCTAATGCTACTGCGCGAACGGGAGACGCCGAAGGGCGCGCTCGTCTCCGTCTGCGATGAGGACTGTCTCGGCGAGACCTACGAGGACGGCGATATTTCCCTGGAGGTAACTGAGGAGTTCTACGCTGGCGAGGAGGCGACCGACGCCGACCCCGAGGCCGTTATCGACGCCCTCCGGGGGGCAACCGTCGGCAATCTCGTCGGCGAGGAGTCGGTCGGCGTCGCCGTCGACGCCGGCCTCATCGACGAGGATCGGGTGCTGGACGTTGACGGCACCGAACACGCCCAACTGTTGTGGTTGTGAGTTGCGTCTGGCGAGCAACGAAACCGTCATTCATTTCGCATTCTTAGGCGAACCGAAGACGTGTTACCCCCGGGGCCCCTACAGAGGCTCAATGAGTACGCAGGACGCCTATCCGATCGATGTCGAGGCGATCCGGGCCGATTTCCCGGTGCTCGACCGCAACGTCGGCGGCGACGTGACCACCCCCGGCGAGGGCGACGACGACACCGAACCGCTGGTGTATCTCGACAACGCCGCGACCAGCCAAACCCCGAAAGCTGTCGTCGACAGCATCGTTGACTACTACTACAGCTACAACGCCAACGTCCACCGCGGCATCCACCAACTGAGCCAGGAAGCCAGCGTTGCCTACGAGGAGGCCCACGACAACGTCGCCGACTTCATCGGTGCCGACGGCCGAGAGGAGATCATCTTTGTCAAAAACACAACCGAGGCGATGAACCTCGTTGCCTACGCGTGGGGGCTGGCCGAACTCGGCAAGGGCGATTCGGTCGTCACCACACAGATGGAACACCACGCCTCGCTGGTGACCTGGCAGCAGATCTGCAAGCGCACCGGCGCGGAACTCCGGTTTATCGAGATCGACGACGAGGGTCGCCTCGATATGGAACACGCCGCCGAGTTGATCGACGACTCCACGGAGATGGTCTCGCTCGTCCACATCTCCAATGCCCTCGGGACGATCAACCCTGTCGCGGAGATCACCGAGATGGCTCATGAGGTCGACGCCTACTCGTTTGTCGACGGGGCCCAATCCGTGCCGACGCGACCGGTTGATGTCGGCGAGATCGATGCCGACTTCCTGGCTTTTTCCGGCCACAAGATGCTCGGGCCGACGGGGATCGGCGTCCTCTACGGCAAGGAACACATCCTTGAGTCGATGCAGCCATATCTCTACGGCGGCGACATGATCCGGAAGGTGACCTACGATGAGTCGACGTGGGAAGACCTCCCGTGGAAGTTCGAGGCCGGAACCCCCTCGATCGCCCAGGCGATCGCCCTCGATGCCGCCATCGACTATCTCGAAGATATCGGGATGGAAAACATCCAGGCCCACGAGGAACTGCTGGCGGAGTACGCCTACGACCAGTTGAACCGCTACGACGACGTGACGATCTACGGCCCGCCGGGTGACGACCGCGGCGGGCTGGTCGGCTTCAACGTCGACGGCGTCCACGCCCACGATCTCTCCAGCATCCTCAACGATTTCGCCGTGGCGATCCGCGCCGGCGACCACTGTACCCAACCACTGCACGACACCCTTGGGGCGGCAGCCTCCGCCCGGGCATCGTTTTACGTCTACAACACCCGCGAGGAGATCGACGCACTCGTCGAGGCCGTCGACGACGCCCGACAGCTATTTGCCTGATCGCTTCGACGCCAACTCGCTCCGAACCGCCGGTTCAAAAGAGTTTTTCGCGCCCCTCACCCAGTCGACGGTAATGACCGCCTACACCGCGACCGTGACCGTCCGCCTGAAACACGGCGTCCTTGATCCGGAAGCCGAGACGACCAAGCAGGCCCTCGAACGGCTCGGCTTCGAACTCTCCGAACTCCGGTCGGCCGATCGCTTCGAGATCGATCTCGAAGCCGACGACGCCGCCGAAGCCGAGGAGCGCGCCGAGTCGATGGCCGAACGCCTGCTGGCGAATCCGACGATCCACGACTACGAGGTGTCGGCGGCCCCCGCCGCGGAGTCCGCATGACGGTCGCGGTCATCCAGTTCGGCGGCTCGAACTGCGACCGCGATGCGGTTCGCGCCCTCCGATATCTCGATATCGACGCCGAACGCGTCTGGCACGAGGACGGCCTCCCTGCGGACACCACCGGCGTCGTCATCCCCGGCGGCTTCTCGTACGGCGATTATCTCCGGGCCGGCGCGATGGCCGCTCGCTCACCGATCATGGACGAGGTTCGAGACGCGGCCGCCGACGGCACACCCGTCCTCGGTGTCTGCAACGGCGCGCAGATCGGCTGTGAATCCGGCCTCACCGCGGGCGCGTTCACGACGAACAAGAGCGCGCGCTTCCAGTGTGAACACGTCCACTTGCGGGTTGAACGCGCCGATACACCGTGGACAGCGCACTTTGAAGAGGGCGACGTGATCGAGATCCCTATCGCCCACGGCGAGGGTCGCTTCGAGATCACCGAGGAGCGATACGACGACCTCGTCGCCAACGATCGCGTGCTGTTCCGCTACTGTGACGCTGACGGCAACGTGACTGATGAGGCGAACCCGAACGGCTCGACGCACAACGTCGCCGGTATCCTCGGCGAGCGCGACTCGGTCGCGGTGTTGATGCCGCATCCCGAGCGGGCGACGCTGCCCGATGTTGGCGGTACTGATGGCGAGAACATTCTGACCGGGTTCCGGGCCTGAGAGTTTTATTTTCGCCCTTCACTCGGTTCCTATCGGTCAGGTTCGGCTGTCGTCTCCTCGATAGCTGCCCGCATCTCGTTGACTTGGTTGTTATCGGACACGTCCCGGAGGTCGCTGAACGACTGTTCACCGAGTAGCCGTTCGATAGCGTCGCTGAACGACTCACTGTCGTCCTTGATCGATTCGAGCCGCTGATAAACGCGGTCATCGAGCTGGATCTGTTTCGACATTCCTGTTGTCACTGTCGGGTGCCGTGCTGATTAATACGTTGACAGAACGTTTTTTATTGTAGCGCGTAATTCGTATGTATGTCGAGTACAGATACAAATGACGGCGGCGAGCCAGCGAAAACGAATATCAATATCCGACTAACGGAATCCTTTCTCGAAGATATCGACGCGACATGGCAGGAAGAGGGCTACAATAGTCGGAGTGAGTTCATTCGCGACGCGCTCCGCGATACGGTCAAACATCCGGGACTGACCCGTGAAAGCTGGAAGGAGATCGCCGCCGTCGAGTACGCCCGCCGAACGGGCGACAGTGAGACGTTCAGCCGCGAGGAAATTCTTGAGGATGAGTGAACCGAAAGAATGGACGTATCGCTACCGCGCCAACGGCATCGCGTAGCTCGTCTCTTCCTCGATCACGAGTTCCCACGTTCGCTCACAGTCGCAACTGACCTGCTCGAACACCGAGGGATCCTGTCGCAGATCGAAGTCCTTGATCGCTTTCTGGACTCTGTCGTCACACTCGCCGCAGTTGTGGGGGCCGCGATCCGAGCCGTGGCCGACCGGGTCGGAGACGACGATGGCGTCGACATCGGCGGTTCGTTCCAGCACGTCGGCGACCGACCAGAGCCAGGGTGGCCGGTAGCCACCCGCCCGGAACAGTTCGTTGACCATCGTGTACTGCTGGACGTTACAGGGGTTCATCGACACCGTGTGACAGCCATCGACCGCCGCACACCGCCGGACTGAGTCGACCATGTCGTCGCGGGCCTCTTGCTCTGAGAGGAAGGGCGGCTTCATCAGCAGGTAGGCCTTGATCCCCGCGCCAGCGTCCTGTGCGGTCGCACAAGCGTCCTCGAAGTCGGCGAAATCGAAGTACTTGTTCACGCAGTCGTGGCGCACACGGTCGGTCGCGGTTTCGAGGCCGACCGCGATGTCGACCGCGAGCCCGTGATCGGTGAAATCGGTGACCTTCTCGTGGTCGACGAAATCGGGCAGCGATTCGACGACGATCCGCTCGCGGTCGCTGAACGTCTCCGCGATGGCCTGCCGCGTCTCCGCGCCGACCTCGCGCTCGTCGAGGAAGGAGCCGGAGGTGTATATCTTGATCAATTCGGCCGGCTCGTCGACGTTGTCGGCCTCGTGATCAAGACAGACCTGAATCTGATCCATCAGGGCGTCGTGGGCGACGCTGCCGCCTTCGACGCTTTCGGCGACGTAGCCGCACATCGTACAGCCGCCGGCCCGTGCCCACCGACAGCCGCCGGTGTTGAGGATGATCGTCAGCGAGTCGTAGACGCCGCCGGGGGTGTTGTCTTCGTCGAGCCAGACGCGGGTCGGCTCGTGGGGGTCGTAGTGTTTCTCCTTCAGCCCACGAATCTCCCGCATGACGGAGTTGTGGGCGTCCATCCCGCGGTCTTCCTCGTAGACCTCCGGACTCGGCTTGCTCATTGCCAGCCTTACTCGATTGGGCGGTAAAACCACATCGTTGCGAGCAGGCCGCCGCCCGCCGCGCTCGCGGCGTTGAGTCCGACTTCGGCGACTGCGAAGGTTCGCCACGGAATCGTCGCCTGCAGCAGTTCGGTGCCGACGCCGAACAGTGCGACGAGGGCGACGACGCCGGCGACAGCACTGATTTCGACGCGACGCGGCCGACGACCCCCCGGCCATCCCTCGCGTGCGACCGCGATGACTCCGCCTGCCGCGAGCGTCGCGTAGCCGACGATATGGAGCAGTGTCGTGGTGTCGACGCTGCCGGTCGGATCTGTCCGTGGCGTCGCTGCCGGAACCGGAATCACGGAGGCAACGAGCATCACGACTGCCAGCACGACGACCGCAAGCCACAGCGTCGACACCGACTGGTCAGCTCTCCTCATGCGGTGTCGTCGCCGTGTTACTCCAGAAACCGATCGCTTACGTCCTCGTCAGGAACCATACACTGGTCTTTCCGCCCAAACCAGTCATACCGGTTGTCGGCGACGAAATCGTAGATTTCGTTGCGGACGCTTCGCGGTACTAATCGAGCAAGGACGAGCGCGGCGTAGGGCCACCCCAGCAGTTCGGCGACCCGGATCGCCGCGTCGGATTTCGTCTGCACCGAGTTGCCCTCAACGAGGATGACGGTGTCGAGGTCATCGGTGTCGAAGCCGTGTCGATCTTGGAGGGCGCGGCCGATCTTCGACTGCAGCGGCGCAAACGCGATCTTGCCGGTCGGGTCTCGCGGGATGATCTCTTGGACGCTTCGATTGCAGAGGTTGCAGACGCCATCGAACAGCAACACCGGCCGGCCGCCAAGCTCGGCCAGCGGATCGTCGTCAGTTGTCGCCGGTTGATTACTCATTGGGTGCCTCCAGTCCACCGACTGCTTGTGCCGGCGGTCACATCAACCCCGGGGCTGTAGTATCGCACTGGTTCACCGTCCGGGTGTTCGAACCCGTCGGCGCGGAACAGTGTGTTTGTCTCTGTTTCGGCCTCGGCCGGATACAGCGTCCACGGCTCGTGGTCGACATCGGTGTAGCGAAGCGTGCCATCCGATCCTTCGGTGTAAAACCGGTAGCGTTCCGTGAGGAACTGTGCCTGTGGATCCTCACTCGATTCGAAGGCCTCACCGCTTGGCCCGTAGGTCGCGGCGTAGTGGGCTGGCCGCGCGCCGGGATGCCGACGGCGACTGTCGAACCGGATTCGGTCGCCGTCACCCTCGAGGCTGATCCGGGCGTAGTAGTACGGGAGATGTTGGGTCACCCGCGCGCCGAGCACGCCGGCGACCCCCTGTGCGTCGAGGCTGAAAAAGTAGATCCCCGGCTCGCCATCGCAGGTGACGTAGGTGCGCAGGTTGAGCTCCGGCAGCGGCTGGCCGACCGCGGCCGGCAACCACTGTGGCCGGACGGCGACATTGGTGTACGGCACGACCGAGAGCCAGCCCGACCCGTCGTAGGTGTCGACGGTGAGCGTCTCGGGAAGCCGTTCGGCGATCACATCCGGGTCGACCCGCCAGTTTTCAAACAGCAGGTGTCGCCACCCCATCGCCAGTGGAATGCCCATACGATCACTTGGGACTGTAGCAACATAGGGGGTTCGCTCACGCGATAATCGACCGCAAGCAGTGGAATCATCGGCAGCGTCCGCTGTCAATATCGATACAGCAATGATGCCGTTGCAACCGTCGCCGCTCTGCGTGTGGTCGCTGACACACAAAACCTATCTGCCGCGCATTGTAGCCCCGAGTATGTTGCTACAGCCAGTTCTCCGCGGCTCGAAGCACCTGCCGGCAGTACTGTCGGCACGATACGTGATCTCTCCCTTGGACGTATGACCGACGCCTCGCCCCTCGCTCGGTTCCGCGCGTCGGCGACCCGGTTGTTCGGCTCCGGCGGGCCGCTCGCACCGGCTATCGCCGCTGCCCGTCGTCGACTCCGCGTCGATACCCGCGCGCTGGCCGCCATGCGGATCCTGCTGGGAACCATTCTGCTCATTGATCTTGCCCACCGCGCGCCCGGCATCGAGAAATACTACACCGACAGCGGCGTCTACCCGCTGGCCGTTCACGAGGCAACCTACACACAGTTTGCCGGGCTGTCGATTCACGCACTTTCCGGCGCGCTGTGGTTCCAAGCCCTGCTGTTCGTGTTGGCCGGGTTGTTCGCGCTCGCCTTCGTTGTCGGCTACCGCACGCGGCTCGTCGGCTTCTGTTCGTTCGTCCTGCTGGTGTCGTTGCACGCGCGCAATCCAGCGGTGCTCAACGGCGGCGACATCCTCCTGCGGACGCTGCTGCCGCTGACGCTGTTAACGCCGCTCGGCGAACGGTGGTCGATTGATGCCGTTCGCCGGGGTGAGTATCGTGAAACGGTGATAAGCGCGGCGACGACCGCCGTCCTTGCTCAACCGCTAGTCGTCTTTACCCAGAACGCGGTGCTCAAACACCAGGGTGAGACGTGGTATGCCGGCGAGGCTCTCCAGATCGCCTTTGCCAACGACGAGATGACCGTCCTGTTGGGCAACTACCTGAGTGCCTATCCGACGCTATTGGAACTCCTCAACTATAGCTGGGTGACACTGCTGGCCGGCTCGATCGTCTTTTTGTTTCTGACTGCTGGGCGGCTCAGGGCGGCGGTCGCGCTTGTCTACATCGGTGCGTTCCTCGGGATGGTACCGACGCTGATGGTCGGACTGTTCCCCTTCGTGTTGACGGCCGCGGTGATCCCGTATCTGACGCCGCCGTTCTGGAATGCCGCCGTCCGCGTGCTACCGGAGTCGGTAACGACACCGCCACCGGCACACCGACTCGGCTGGTGGTTCGGTGGTGAGCCGATCGAACGCCGGCTTGCTGACACGCTTCGCAGTCGGGGGCGCGGCGATGTCGTTTCCTTCAGTCGAGCCTACGCAGCCTCGCTGCTGACGGTGCTGGGTGTTCTCGCCCTCGCCTTTGTCCTGCTCTACGGTGTCGGCCACGTTGCCGAGTATGATCCGCCATACGAGGATGAGGCGACGGCGATCCTCGATCAGTCGTGGGGGTTGTACGCGCCGAATCCGACGGACTCCTACAGCTGGTTTATCACTAACGCGACGCTGGAGAACGGCTCGACGGTGGCGGCGTTGGGCGACAGCCCCTCATTCGACCGCCCGCCGGATGCGGCGACGACCTACGAATCGTTCCGCGAACGGAAGTTCATGTCCGCGGTGAGCGGCGACAACGACGGAGCCATCGGACGGGGATACGCTGAGTGGGCCTGCCGAGAGGCGACCAGTCGCTACGACCAACCCACCGAGTCGATCACGCTCTACCGGATGATCCAGGATAGCCCCGTTGACGGCGAGTACGATGAGCCGTACCGGCAGACGTTGATCGAACACGACTGCGAGGCTGGATAAGCCACTTGTCGACCCTATCGCTCACGGACGTGTCGCACCGTGCTGGCGACGCCGCGGGTCGAGTCGACCACCTCCGGGCCGCTCATCTCCGCGCGACCGACAGCGAAGGCGGCCGATCCCTGGATGACGACCTCGTCGCCCGGCCGGATGTCGTCGCTGGCGTCGACAACGCCCGGGGCGAGCACGCTGCCGTGAGGCACAAAGCCCTCGATGTCGACCGTCTTGGTCGGCGCGTCGCTTGCGAGCCAGCGGTCACCGCCGGCGAGTGTCATCGCCAGCAGGCCGTACTGCGGAACCATCGTCGCCAACTGGTCGCCGTCGCCGTTGCGGATCTGGAGTTTGGGGTAGCGGCCGGTCGTTTGGATCTCGATATCGCCAAACAGTGCGTCGCCAGCGTCCTCGCCGAACTGGTAGTCGGCGATGGCTTTGATCGTGTTGTGCTGGCGTTCCCGTTTCGAGAATTTGAGTTCACCCTCCAGTGCGCCAGCGAGGTTTGCCAGCGAGTCGGTATCGGTTGGATGGCCTTCGACGGTGTACTCGAAGTCGAGGTCGCTGTCGGCTTCGACGCGTTCGACGATATCCCGGTAGCCGTGGTCAGGCACGTGGGCGACGACGCGGGGGTAGTCGTTGCGCTGGAGATACTGCCGGAGCACGCTGGCGACGAACTCCTTTTCATCCTCTGACCACCGACCCGTGACGACCGAGTCGTAGTGTTGGGCGGGGTAGGTGAGTTCGAGTTCCGGCGGAACGACGCCGATGGGCGAGGTCATCGAGACGGTGTGGCCGCGGTAGCCGATGGCGTCGTGGAACTGGCCGTGGCTCTGGGAGTCGCTGTAGGGTTTACGGGCCGAACACGGGACGAGCACGAGGGGGTTGTCGAAGCGGTTGCGATAGCGAGTGGTCACGCGCTCGGCGAACCGCTGGATCTCGACGCGCCGCAGGGTGTCGCTCGTCGCCGCCGAAATCTCGCTGGTTCGGAAGACGGGCGTTCGGGTTTCGAGATAGCTGTACTGGTCGTCGAACTCGCGGAACGCGGCGGTCAGCCAGTTGTCGTGGCGGGCCTGACCTTCGATATAGTCTCGCAGGCGACCCGCGCGAACCCGCTCGCGGACGCGCCGGAGTTCGGCGTCGAGGGCGGCGACGTTGTGGTCGATGCAGTCCTCGCGGTCGAACTCGTCGCGGGGCTGCTGGCAGGCCGGACAGCTACAGGGGAGTTCGTCGAGATCCTCAAGAAATGCCTCGTCGTCGCTGGTGAGGTACTTGCCTTGGCTGCCCTTGACCTTCGCCAGCTTTGCGTCGACGCCGTCGACGCCGGCGTACGCAAGCAGGGCGACGTTTCGCGGCGTGGCGACGCCCGAGAGGACGAGCGCGGTGTCGGCCGGCAGGGCCTCTTTCGCGCTGATGATCGCGTCTTTGAACCCTTCGCCGTGGCCGACGAACCCCGCGGCGTCGCTGAGGATGTAGGCGTCAGTTCCCTGTTCGGTGGGATTCTCGCTGGCGACGACAGCGGCCGTTGGAAAATCGGTGTCAGCGTGGTCGGTGCCGAAGGCGTCCTGTACCTCCTCGCGGGTACCGGCCGGTAGCGATCGGTGTGGCAGGATCGTCAGCGACGCCTCGTCGCCGTCGGGAACCTCGCGGTTGGCGTTCCACAGGCTCCCGCTGTCGACGAGCACGTCGTCAACGCGGGCCGGCGTCGTCACCGGCTCGGCAAGCCGGAGTTCGCCGATCCGGGCGGCCCCGTCGCGGTCGAGGACTTCGAAGTAGTCGGTCATTGCCACCCGTCGGCCGCCGACGGCCAACTATCTTGCCTTTGGAATCGACCAAACTGAGCGCGTGGGCCGAGCGTTTTTCGCGCTGCCGCCCGATAGGTCGGTATGGATCGGCTTGCCGGCGCGTGGAACGAGGCCGAAACCAAAGCCTTCCTCGATTCGGCGACGGTGCCGCTGCGGCTCTCCTGTCACGCCAACGGCGAGTCGCTGTGGATGCTCTCGCTGTGGTTTTTGTATCGTGACGATGCCTTCTGGTGTGCGACCAGCGCGAACGCCGATGTGGTCGACTATCTCGCCGATGACGACCATGTCGCCTTCGAGATATCGACCAACGACCCGCCGTACAAGGGGGTTCGCGGCAACGGAACCGCCACCGTCGAGGCCGACCCCGAGAAGGCGTTGCTTCGGGAGCTGTTGGAGCGATATCTCGGCGGCACCGACTCCGATCTCGCCGACCGGCTGTTGTCACCCGAGCGCGACGAGGTCACAATCCGGATCGACCCCAACCGGCTGTACACGTGGGATTTCACCGACCGGATGCCGGAAGCGTCTCCCAACGAGTGACTGGGTGTAACCACCACACCCGGAGCGTTACCGTTAGGCCGCCCGCGCCGCAACCGACCGCATGGCCGACGACCACGGGGGGTTCGAGCACATTCGTGACACCGTCGACGGCCACCCGATGGTCAGTCTCATCACGTACGCGCTGCGGTACTGGCCGCGGCTGCTCGTCGGTGTCACGACCGCGGTCGTCACCCGGTTTGCCCGACTGGTTCCGGCGTTGATCGTCGCGGCGACCATCGACCGTGTTGTGCTCGGCGAGGCCGATCCCGGCTTGCTGACCGACGTGGGGCTGTTGCCGACCGGGGCGATCGTCGGCGAGGCCGCCCGGCTCGAACTCCTCCGGCGACTCGTCGTCATTGCGGCGGTGGCGTATCTCATCAGATCGGTCACCCGGTTTGCCTCGCGGTATCTGCTCCAATCGACCGCCCAGAAGGTACAGCGCGATCTCCGTAACGACGCCTACGACCACCTCCAGCGGCTCTCGATGGATTTTTTCGTCAACCACCAGACCGGCGCGATGCTGTCGGTGCTCAACAGCGATATCAACCGGCTCGAACAGTTCCTCAACTCCGAGTTCCGCCAACTCATCCGCGTTGTCGCCACCGTTTCGGGGATCACGATCATCCTGTGGAGCTACTCGCCGAAGCTTGCCGCGATCGCGCTGCTCCCGGTGCCGCTGATCGGCCTCGCCAGCGCGGGGTTTCTCACGTGGATCGAGCCGCGCTACCAGTCGATCCGGGAGACCGTCTCCCGGCTGAACAGCCGCCTCGAAAACAACATCGCCGGCGTTGATATCATCAAATCCTTTGATCGCTATGAGTTCGAACACGAGCGGGTCGCCACACAGAGCGAGCAGTACCACGACGAGCAGATCCGCGCCCTCCGGCTCCGACGCGGATTTTTCGCCGCCCTCCGGCTGATGACCGGTGTCGCCTTTGTCGCCATCCTCTTTGTCGGCGGACGGGATATCATCTTCCTCGGCGACGCCGGTGCGTTGTCGACGGGCTCGTTCGCGCTGTTTTTCCTGTATCTCCGGCGGCTCTACTCGCCGATGCGACGAATCGGCCGGTCGGCCAACAAATACCAGCAGGCCAAATCGAGTGCCGAACGCGTCTTCGGGCTGCTCGGCCACGCCCCGATGATCGACGATCCCGACGACCCACACGACCCGGCGTTCATCCGCGGCGCTATCGACTTCGAGGACGTAACCTTCGGCTACGACGACCGCGAGCCGGTGCTCACCGACGTGTCGCTGTCGATCGAGCGCGGTGAAACTATCGGACTGGCCGGCGAGACCGGGGCCGGGAAGTCGACGCTGACGAGACTTGTCCCCCGGTTCTACGATGTTGACAGCGGCAGCGTTCGTGTCGATGACGTTGATGTCAGAGAGTATGCCCGCCAGTCGCTCCGGCGGGGGATCGCCATCGTCGGCCAATCGCCGTATCTGTTCTCCGGGACGGTTGCCGAAAACATCGCCTACGGGGATCGGGAGACGCTGACCGCGCTCCGGAACGGTGAGTCGGTTCCGGACGCTGTTGTCGAGGCGGCCGATGCCGCCGAAGCCGATCGATTTATCCAGGATCTCCCGGACGGCTACCGCACCGAGATCGGCGAACGCGGCGTGAAGCTCTCCGGCGGGCAGCGACAGCGGCTTGCCATCGCGCGGGCGATCCTCAACGATCCCGCGATCATCATCCTCGATGAGGCGACCAGCGATGTCGACACCGAAACCGAACAGCACATCCAAGCCAGCCTCTCGCGACTTATCGCCGACCGCACCGCGATCGTGATCGCCCACCGGCTGTCGACGATCCAGGATGCCGACCGGATCGTGGTCATGGATGACGGCGAGATCATCGAACAGGGGAGCCACGATGACCTGCTGGCGACAAACGGTGCCTACGCCGATCTGTGGCGGGTGCAGGTCGACGAGAACCTGGCGACAGCCGACTAATCCTCGCCGTCGTGGATTGTCGACAGCGACTCCACTTCCACCCGCTCCGGCACCCGAGCAAGCGCGTCGGCGTGCCAGTCGTCGACAGCGAGTGTAAACGCGGTGTCAGGGTTGGCCTCGACGAGCGCCCGAACGCCGTCGGCCGCGGCCACTTGCCCTGCGCGGTCGGGTCTGTCGGGGACGGCTGCGGTAAATGGGTAGCTGTCAGAGAGTTCCCGCGGGAAGGGGCCGAACGGCGGGACAACGCGCCACGCTGCGTCATAGGTGTCGTCGTCTGGCGCGCCACCCTCAGTCAGCAGCAGCGTCTCGGGAACCGCAAGCCGGTCGAGTCGCTCGTGGTGGCGCAGCACCTCGGGTCGGCGTGCGCTTTCGGCGGAGGTGTGGAAGAACGTCCCCTTCGAGACCGGATCTTCGGCTTCGAGCTGGTCGGCGTGATCCAACAGCGCGCGGTAGCCGTCGTACATCGCCGGATGGCCGCGGGCGCGGCGGTCGACCAATTCGAGGAGATTGCCGCTCCGGATCGCCTGCTTGATCCGGCGGAGCTCCTCGAAGGTCACATGGAGATTGTGCTCGGCGAGCAGTCGTGTTTGGGTGTCGTCGTCCTCCGCTCGGAGCTCGGCGGGCGTTCGCTCGCTGCAGATCGGACACGAGCAGGGGAAGTAGTCGAGCTCATCGAGCTGCTGGGTACCGGCGACCGTCAGATACCGCCCAGCGCGGGCGTACAGCGCGTAAGCGGCTGAATCGAAGAGGTCACAGCCAAGCGCGACGGCTAAAGCGAGCATCATTGGGTGGCCCGCGCCGAAGAGATGCACCGGGCAATCCGCGCCGAGACCGCGCTTTGCGGCGGCAACGGCCTCGACCATATCGTCGTACCGGTAGCTGTTCATCAGCGGGACGACCGCGCCGACCGGGAACACGTCGAGATCGGTCGCGGCCGCGTGGGCGGCGGCGTCCTCACGGAGATCAGGGTACGTCGAGCCCTGCACCGGCGCGTTCAGCAGCATCTCGCCGACATCGATGGCTTCGGCGTCGGCGAGGGCCTGCTGGGTCGTCGCCAACTCCGATTCGGCCTGCTCGCGGCTCACATCCGGCGGTGTCGGGATGTCGACCGGCGTGCCGATATCGGAGCCGATGGCGTGTTGGAACTCGATGATCTCCTCGGTTGTCACCTCAACGTCGCTGTATTCGGAGAGCTGGAAGGAACCCGAATCGGTCATGATCGCGCCGTCGAAGTTCAGCATCTCGTGGAGGCCTTTGTCGAGTGCCTGCTCGCGGAGTGCCTCGGTTTCGCGGATGATGTAGGAGTTCGTGATCAGGATCTCGACGCCGAACTCGGCTTCGAGGCGGGCGGGCTCGATCGTGAGCCGGTTGGGGTTGATCACCGGCATGAGCGCGGGCGTCTCGATCGTTCGGCCGGCCCGTGGAACCTCCAGTCGGCCGATCCGCCCAGCGGCGTCGGCGTCCCGGATCTCGAAGTGGTCGCGCATTGCTCGCGGCTACCGCGGGCTGGGCGGTAAGGATTGCGTTCGGCGAGTCGGCTACTCGCGCCAAAACCCGTGCTGTCGCTGTTCGATTTCGGTAAGTACCATCGACAGCACGTCGCGCCAGTCCTGCGGATGGGTGGCGTCCTGTCCCGGCGTCGGCGCGTCCGGCCCCGGATGGACGTGATCGCGCGTGTTGTGGCTTGAGGGGTGACAATCCCAGCGGTGATCGAATGAGCCGGTTCGGTGGCGTTCGTGGTAATGAACGGAGAAATCGCCGTTTTCGAACCACACGAATTCGACGCGTGCCGACTTGATCTCAGGGGGATACAGCTCCTTGGCGTAGACACAGCGGAGTTGCTCCGGGGCGACAGTCGGCTCGGCGACAACGCGGGTAAACCGGCTGTCGCCGGTAAGGCGGTCGGCGAGCCTGTCGAGCCGGTCGAAATCGATCGCCGCGCCGCTCTCATCGGGCGATGGTGTTCCGCTTTCGTTGGGGTCGCCGCCGGTCATACCGCGGACTGTTGTGCCGCCGCGTCGGCAGCCGTGATCGCCTGTTCGAGGAGGTTGATCCGGCGGCGGGCCGTCTTCCACGCCGAAAGTGTTTCCCAGACTGCCTCGATTGACTGGTCGGTATCAGCCGCGTAGCCCGCAATCGATACCGTGTCGGGTGCGTCCGCGTCGAACTCGGCGGCGTACTCCTCGGCGGTCTCGGTCGCAGTTTGGAGTTGGGCGAGCAGTTCGTCGGTCGTATACTCCCGTTGCAGGCGTTGGACGCGCCGCCACTCCAGATACGCCGCGTTGCGCTCGTAGGTCGCCGGCGACTCGGTGACTTTCGTCACGACGCCGAGCCGCTCGAACCACGTTAGATACTCCCGGGCGGCGTCGACGCCGTGGCCGGCACGCTCGGCGACCTCGCTGGCCGTCGCTGGCGAATCCAGGCCGATCACGGCGTCGAAGAAGTCGTCACGGGTTCGCTCACCACGCGTCAGTTCGTCTATCGGCGTCAACGCGTCGAACGCCGGGGCTGGCTCGCCGCTGTCGGCGGTCACCGACGCACTCGGCTCTTTCATACAGAAGATCGTAGCTGAAACGGAATAAAACTTTGTTCAAATTTTTATTCCGTTAGTCACGCTGCGTGAACTCGTACTGCAACAGCGTCAGTGCCGACCGCCCATCGTTCAGTTCGTCGTCGACAACGCTGTCGAGATAGTCGTCGTAATCAACCGTGTCGACGCGGATTGATTCGTTATCGTCAAGTTCCTGCTCGGCTGTCGGCTCGCAGTCGGAGGCAACGAAGTGGTGATGCACTGAGTTGGCGATCCCATTTGATGGCTCGGCCGTCAACAGGTGTTCGATTCGATCGGCTTCGTAGCCGGTTTCCTCGCGGAGTTCGCGGTGGGCCGCGTCGGTTGGCTCCTCGTCGCCTTCCATTGAGCCAGCAGGCAGTCCGCGGTTGACACGGTCGACCGCCTGCCGCCACTCCTCAATCACGACGACATCGCCGTCGGGGGTCAGCGGAAGGACGACGACGGCGGGTGACTCGTCGACGTAGTGGTAGTCGGTTTCGGTGCCATCAGGCAGTCGAACGTCGTCGCGCCGCACGTCGAAGCCGGGACAGGTGTAGTCGATGTCGGTATCGAGCGTCTCCCAGCGGAGGGGATCGTCGGTCATACCGGACTCTCGCTCGGTGGCCGCTAAACGGCACCGGTCTCCGGTGTTCGGCGGCCACGTCGTCAGTAAGCGTTTACCCGCCCAGCGACATCCGGACAGCCATGACAACGTTCGTCGTTGCGACCGATTCGGTGCATACGAGTGCGGCCCTCTGTGACTATCTCTTCGACCGCATCGATGAGGCCGATACCGTCTATGCGATCAACTCCATCCACGACGAGGACGCCGATCCCGAGGCGATCCGCGACGGGAAGGACGCGCTCAACGCCGTCGCCTCGCGGCTGGCGGCGGTGACAACTGTCGAGACCGAGCAGTTCAGCCGCGGCAACGTCCCCGCCGAAGATATCTGCTCGTTTTCCGAGGCGGTCGATGCCGACGAGATCGTTCTCGGCGTTCGGAAACCGACCGAGACGAACAAGGCCGCGATCGGCAGTGTCAGCGAGCAAGTGTTGCTGCACTCTGATCGCCCGATGGCGGTCGTCCCTCGCGAGAGCCATCGCTAAACGCCTGCGAGTATCGGACGACACGAAAGACGCTTGAGGGTTGCCTGCGACCCTTCGGCAAATGGCCACCGCCTTCTTCGATCGCCTCGCCGACCGCATCGCCGCCATCGACAGCGTCGTTTCGGTCGGCCTTGACTCCCAACTGGATCGACTTCCTGAGCACCTACAGGAGCACGACCTCCCGCAGTGGGCGTTCAACCGCCGGATCATCGACGCCACCCACGAGCATGCGGCCTGCTACAAGCCGAACGCCGCCTTCTACGAATCGGCCGACGGCTGGCGCGCCCTCCGGGAAACGATCGCCTACGCTCACGGAAAGGACGTGCCCGTCCTGCTGGACGCCAAACGCGCCGATATCGGCAACACGACCCGGAAGTACGCTGACATTCTCAACGACGTGGACGCGATCACCGTCAACCCCTACATGGGCCACGATTCGTTGCAGCCGTTCTTAGATCGCGCCGAGAAGGGTGTTTTCATCCTTTGTCGCACCTCGAACCCCGGCCGCACGGACTTCCAGGATCTCGAACTCGATTCGGGTGGGACGCTCTACGAGCGCGTCGCCGACCGCGCCGTCGCGTGGAACGAGCACAACAACATCGGCCTCGTCGTCGGTGCGACCGGCCCCGACGAACTCAAAGCGATCCGCGAGCAGGTGCCCTCCCTGCCCTTCCTCGTCCCCGGCGTCGGCGCGCAGGGTGGCGACGCCGAAGCCGCCGTCGAACATGGCCTCCGCGAGGACGGTGTCGGCCTTGTCAACTCCTCGCGGGGGATCATTTTCGCTGGCGAGGACACGGGCGAGGACTTCGCCGCTGCTGCGGGTCAGTCAGCCAAACAGCTCAAACAACGACTCAATCAGCACCGCAGCGACGACTGAGTATCACTGTCCTCGCTGGATCCGATCGCGTCGTCCGGCCGAGAGATTTTCACCGGTGGAACCCCAACGCCGGGTGTGAACCGAGACGGCCTGCTCATGGGGATCGCGGCGGTGTTTATCGGGATCACCGCGCTCATGCTGATCGCCGGGGTCGTCGTCTCCCCGTTTTTCCTCCTTGTCGCCGCACCCTTCGGCGGCGCGGCCTATCTCCTGTGGTATCAGGCCAGCGGGAAGCTCGCTGAACGCATCCGTGCCGATCCGGCTGGCTACGCCCGATCGACCCGCGGCGGTGGCGGCCCGGGCGGGTTCGATGCCGGCCCATTTGAGGGTCGCTTCACCCGCGAGCGTGCAAACCGCCGGCAAACACGCGGGCAAGGCCGCCGCCGTCGACAACGCGCTCGCGGCGGTGGAAGCGTCGGCCAGCAAACTGGGCTCTCGAAGTCGGCGGCCGCTGACATCCTCGATGTCGACACCGGTGCCGACGCCGAGACGGTAAAATCCGCCTACCGCGAGAAGGTCAAAACCGCCCACCCTGATGCTCCTGAAGGCGACGAAGACGAGTTCAAATCGGTGAAAAACGCCTACGAGACGCTTGGCGAATAGGGTAGGTGTGCGGCGTTTTTCATACCGCTGATCAGTACAGAACCCTCTTATGACATGTATTGTCACACCACGGAAAGCGTTTTTACCGCCCCTTGCTAACGCCTCCCTATGAGCGCGGATCGGGCCGCCTTAGAGCAGGCCCTAGCGCACGGCGAAGAGGAAGGCGGTCACATCGAGTTCAAGGAACGTCTTACTCGCAGCCTCCATCTCGAAGACGGCCGAAAGGAAAGTCTCGTCGCCCAACTCCGGCATCGCGTCCTTTCCGGCGACGGCGAAGCGACCTACGTCGTCGGCGTCACCGACGACGGCGGGATCGCCGGCATCTCACAGGACGCCTTCTCGGAAACGATGGACGTCCTCTCCTTGCTCGCTGAGGAGGCCGATGCCCACATCGACGACGTGGAGACGTGGGCTGCCGGTGACAGCGGCCTCGTCGGCATGGCAACGATCCGCGAGGGGGCGATGTTAGAGGCCGACGACGGCCATATCGTCATCGGCACTGCTGGCCACGTTGACCACGGGAAATCGACACTCGTCGGCTCGCTGGTCACCGGCGAGGCCGACGACGGCAACGGCGCGACCCGGGGCTTTCTCGACGTGCAGCCCCACGAGGTCGAACGCGGTCTCTCAGCGGATCTCTCGTATGCGGTGTATGGCTTCGACGAGGCCGGCGAGCCGATCCACATGGACAACCCGCACCGGAAAAGTGATCGCGCACGCGTGGTCGAAGAGTCCAACCGCCTCGTCTCCTTCGTCGACACCGTCGGCCATGAGCCGTGGCTCCGAACGACGATCCGCGGCCTTGTGGGGCAGAAACTCGATTATGGCTTGCTGGCGGTCGCCGCCGATGATGGCCCGACAAAAACGACCCGCGAACATCTCGGCATCCTGCTGGCAACCGACCTGCCGACGATTGTGACGATCACGAAGGTCGACGCCGTCAGCGAGGAGCGCGTCGCCGAGGTCGAAAAGGAGGTTGAATCGATGCTCCGGGATGTCCAGCGCAGCCCGCTTCGAACCGATCGCTACAGTATCGAGACCGCTGCCGAGGAGCTCAGCGAGACGGTCGTCCCGATCATCCGGACGAGCGCGGTTCGCGGCGACGGGATGGACGACCTCGACCGCCTCTTTGATCAACTCCCGAAGCGCGCCAGCGACGATCACGGCGAGTTCCGGATGTATATCGACCGCACCTACAGCGTTACCGGCGTCGGCGCGGTCGCCTCGGGGACGATCAACTCCGGTCATGTTGAGGCCGGCGACGAACTCCTGCTCGGCCCGATGGCCGACGGGGAGTTCCGCGAGGTCGAAGTCCGCTCGATCGAAATGCATTACCACCGCGTCGACGCCGCCAAAGCCGGCCGGATCGTCGGCATCGCGCTGAAAGGTGTCGACGAAGCCGAGATCGAACGCGGCATGGCGTTGTTGCCGAGACACGCCGAGCCCAGAGCGACCCGTTCGTTCGAGGCTGAGGTGATGGTGCTCAACCACCCAACCCGAATCCGGGAGGGGTACGAGCCGGTTGTCCATCTCGAAACGCTCAGCGAGACGGCGATCTTTGCGCCCGAAAACGGCAAACTCCTGCCCGGCGACACCGGGACAACAGAAATCGAGTTCAAGTTCCGACCCTACTTCATCGAGGAAGGCCAGCGGTTCGTGTTCCGGGAGGGCGCGAGCAAGGGTGTCGGAACGGTGGTGTCGACCAACGCCAGCGAGCCATCGACGCCGGCTGACGACTAATCGGGCGACGCCGTTGCCAACGATTCGAACTCCGCCGCCGAGGTGCGGGTGCCTTTCGTGATCAACACATCGCCGGCTCGCAGCGTCGTGTCCATATCCGGCCCGACGAGCCACCCGTCTTCCGGGCGACGGATCGCAATGACGCTCGTTGAGACATCGACGGCCGGCACACCGTCGACGATCTCGGTGCCCGCAAGCTCACTGTCCGCGTCGATCTCGACGCGGGCGATGAGTTCGTCGCTTTCCTGTACCGCGAGTTCGACGACCGGGTGGACGCCGATGTTGCGCAACACGCCCTCGCTGATCGAGACAGCGGCGTCGCTGATGACCTCGGTGCTGATGCCGAGATGGATCAGCCCGCGCAGGGCGACCGGGTCGTCGGCCTCGGCGGCGGCCTGCAACACCCAGGCCTCGAACCGCGACTGGAGGGCGTCGACCTCGACTTCGAGGTTGGCGACCTCCGTGGCCAACGCCTCGTTGTCGAAGAGGATCGCGCCGTAGGCGATATCGACCGCTAGCTCCGAGAGGTTCTTCATCAACACGATGGAGTCGACGGCGCGTTCGAGATCCGCCATCGCCGGCTCGGGGGCTGGCTCGGGCTCGTAGTCATCACCGGTCAACCGCCCGTAGACCTCGCCGATCGCCGCCTCGGGCCCCCGGAGCAGCGTCACGTCGCCGGCTTCGATCGTTGTGTCCGGGCCGGGGTTGCGGATCCACTCGTCGCCGCGGCGAACCGCGATCACGCGGATCCCGGTCTCGGATTCGAGATCGATCTCTTGGAGGGTCTGACCGGCGTACGGCGAGTCGTCGGCGACTGTTCCTCGAACCAACAGCTCGACGGCCGTCGAGAGCGCGCCCCGCATCGACGGCGGGAGGCCGATCTCCTCGATGACGATCTTGGCGATATCGCCGGCCGCATCCGCGATCGTGTCGGCGGCCTCGACGACGCCCAACACGGGCGCGAGGGCCTCGGCCTCGTCGGGGCTGCGGGCCGCCAGCATGAGGCTCATCCGGGCGCGCACCTGCAGCACCTGCATCTTCGCTTCGAGCTCCAGCACCTCGTGGGCGATCTGGTCGCTCTGATGGAGCACCGCCGAGTAGGCCAGATCGATGAGGAGCTCGGAGGTGTCTTTCATCTCGACGAGCAGCTCCTTGACGCTGACCGG
This sequence comes from Halonotius sp. F2-221B, assembly GCF_046719765.1. Taxonomy (NCBI): domain Archaea; kingdom Methanobacteriati; phylum Methanobacteriota; class Halobacteria; order Halobacteriales; family Haloferacaceae; genus Halonotius; species Halonotius sp. F2-221B. Next base: position 51,380 of record NZ_JABEBY010000009.1, on the reverse strand, counting down.
CTCGTAGGAGACTGACTCCTGGAGCCCCTCGGCTTCGAGTGGTTCCATGCGCTATCTCTCCCTTGGAATCGGGTTAAGTGTTCTCACGCCCACAGCGATCAGCCCACAGAGGGGTTTCGCAACCCTCGTCGCTTCGGTCAGATCGCTACCGCAGCCCGAACGACTCCGCGAGGAGTTCCTCGTCGGTCTCGCCGACGACGTAGGTGTCGCCATCGACGACATCGATGGTGACCTTCGCGGGCGCAAAGACGGATTCCGGCACCTCGTAGAAATCCCAGTCGGCCGCTTCGAAGATCTCCTCGAAGGGGGTGCCGTACTCCTCGCGGGCGGTTGATGGGACATCCTCAAACACTGTCGACTCCTCGCCGACCTGGAGATACACCTCGCCACCATAGGCGAGGGCGTCGTTCGTTCGCGCCATCGCCAGCGACTCGTTGTGGCTGACCGGTGCGACCGGCGCGCGGCCGGTTGCTGTCCGGATCTCGGTTGGCGGATACCCCAGCTCCGAGAGCCGGAACGCCGCCAGTTCGGCGGCGCGGGCGGCCATCGAGACGCTGCCGGCCGTCGAGCCGGCGGCGTAGGTCGGCAGAAAGAGGCTGGGCGGATCGACCCCGGCAGTCTTGGCGATATATTCGGCGATCTCGTTGCCGGGCAGCTCGTCGCTTTCGACGGTCAACACTGCGAAATCGAACTCGTCGTAGTAGCCGACGCGCCCGAACTCCGCCTCGTCGCCGACCAGTGCGCGGGCCGGCCCCGATCCGAGCCCGTCGAAATCGCCGAGGTCGAGCTCCCAACCGGCCTTCTGGGAACACAACAGCGCGATCCCGGGGTGGTCGGTCGTCAACTCGACGTAGGGGATCGGCGCGTCGGCGACGCGATCCATCTGGGTGTACACCGTCGCCATCCCGGCGGTTTGGATATCCGCCAGCATGAGTCCGGCCTCGACCCCGCCGTCGACATCGACGCCGAAATCGAGGATGGTTGATCCACAGCCGAGCTCTGTGATGGTGAGTCCGAGTTCATCCGCGAAGTCCAACGCCTCATCGAGGAGTTCGATCGCCGAGCGGTTGATGCTCTCCATACGGGTGGGTTACGCGTGATCTCCTAAAGAGATTCGTCGTCGTCAGAGATTGCTGTTGTAGCTCTCGCGGATCAAACGGCTGCTACCGACTGCCCTCCAACGCACCCGGAGCTATTTATGCGGTACCGAGGCAGAGACCGTAGTTCGGCTCCAAATGACCGATTATGATGTGGCACCCCCACCGGATCGCCTCGCCGATCGGGTACAGCTCAGGACACGGTTTTCGACTGACAGCGGAACTGTCTCACGGTTCATGATCCAACTGGAGTACTGGCTTGATGGTGCATGGCGGGAGGTCGTCCGCTATGATCACGATCGCGACGCGGCTGGCGGCCACGATATCACAACTGAGGGGTTACACCTGGACGTGTACCGTGACGGTGACAAACACAGGCTCGAACAGATTACTGGGCCGATCCCAGCAAACGAGGGGTTCACTGCTGCCGAAGCAGATTTACACGAGAACGCCGAACGATACATCAGGAGATTCGAATCATGGCACGGAATCAACAACGGAGCGAACCTGTGAGCGACGCAGAGTTTGAGGAGATGCCCGAGCGTATCACGGCGCATTTCGACCGGGTTCGTGCTCGTCTTGCCGCGGCGTTGGACGACGAGGACAGCGAGTAATCGTTACTCCTCCGTTTTTGCCGGCCGCCCCAACTCGGATTCAACCGCCTCGACCTTCTCGGCGGCCGCCTGGTCGGTGTCGCGTTTGTGGTCGATCTTGAGCACCGTACTGACGCGGTCGCCGTCGACGGCCTTGTGGGCGTCGCCGACGGCCGCCAGCAGGGTGTCGATATCGGCGGCCTCGATGACGGTGCCCATCGGATTCGTCTCGTAGCGTACGTCGTGATCGTCGAGGGCGTCGACAGCCTTTGCGACCTCGCCGGCCATGCTGTCTTCGATCACCGGCGCGACGCTGAGGAGTGCAATGACGGTCATAGCTGCTGTTTCGAACCGGATGCTTCTAACTCCGCTGGTGCGAAGCCCGTTGGTCGCATGACTGTGGTAGTAAACGTTACTTAGTTGTAGACAAAACTACTGTGCATGACAACTGCTGTCAAAATCGACGAGGATCGGAAAGACCGCCTCGAAGAGCTACAGGCCGAGGTTAGACTTCGAACGGGAACCTCGGTCACACAGAAGGAACTCCTCGAACGATTCATCGACGATGCTTACGAATCCCGCAAAGAAATAATCGACTCGTTCCGCGAGTCGACAGTGCCGCTCTCCGAAAGCGAAAAAGAGGCGATGCAACGTGGTCGATTCAGTTCCGGTGTCGAAACAACTGAGGAAGATATCGACGACACGCTCTACGGATGACGGTACTGGTCGATACCGGTGTTCTCTATGCCGATCACGATACGGACGCATCACGACATGAGACAGCCAGCACGGCACTCGAAGCCATCTACGACGGAACACTCGGTCAGCCGTACGTCAGTGACTACATCTACGACGAAGCGGTGACACTCACGCTGATGCGTGGTGGGTCGTTCGAACCAGCCAAACAGTTGGGCGAACGGCTTCGCGGTACCGGATCGTATCCCGAGGCTTTTGAGCGGGTTCGCGTTTCGGAGCCGGTGTTTACCGCGGCAATCGAGATCTTCGAACAGTACGGAGATCAACAACTGAGTTTCACCGACGCGACGAGCGTGGCGCTCATCGAACGCCACGAAATCGAGTATCTCCTGAGTTTTGACGACGATTTCGATGGAGTGGTTGACCGAGTCGATCCGGAAGAAATAGACGCGGCTGGACGTACGTAGGTGCTGTTACAGGAGCAAGGTGTTGAGAGACAGTGCGTCGGCCGGGATGTGAACCACGGTCGCTCTGCTCACGTCGTTCGCGCCGCTCCCTGGTTCAAATCCGGCGTGTCGCAGGCAGCCTCGGACGGGGTGTGAGCGATATAAAAGTCGCTCACTGGTTTTGTCCTCGGCAGAAGTGCGTCGGCCGGGATTTGAACCCGGGTTGTAACCATGGCAAGGTTACGTGATACCACTACACTACCGACGCCCTGTGCAATTCAACGTAACCGCCGATGACTGTATAAGGGTTGCGAAACCACCCCACCGAAGGGCCACGATCTGCTCAGCGACCACGATCAGTTCGCTGTACGACCCTCCGTCGTCGACCTGTTGGACTTCGCTGACAGCCTGTGCGTGGTCGTTACCGCCACTCCTCAGTGTCGGGCCGCGAGCGAAGTTCACCCTTCGCCTGTCGGCTCCCTGGCCAGACTGTGAGCACCACGACGATCGCGTAGTAGCACCCAACGGCAACGCTCACTATGACCCCCGGAAGCTGGCCGACTGCCGCTGTTTCGACGAGCCCGGCCGGCGTCTCCGCAAAGACGGTCAGCCGGACGAGCCACGCGCCAAACAATACCGAAAACAGGGCGAAATAGACGCGTTGCAGCCGGCGTGAGACCGCTTCAACGATCGGTGTTTTCACCGCTGGCTGCCGGAGATCATCGCTCAGTAGCTCCCGCCAGTTGGTCTGTTCGACCCCTTCGGAGTCGAGTGCGTTGGCAAAGACGTTCTCTTCGAGGATCCGCACCCGCGATCGCCAGATGTCGTAGACGCGGTAGCGACGGGTCTCGATCACCAGAAAGACGGTCACCATCACCACCCCAAGCAGCAGGATGTAGTGTGGTCGACTGCCGCCGGAAAACGCCCATGTGAGCAGGCTGGCTGTGAGGACGACCGCCCAGTTGGTCGTTCTGTCGATCCGGGTGCGCCACGCCGTTGCCCGGCTCAACTCACCCCGATACGCATGGCCCATGAGCGACAAAAAATCGGTGCGGTCACCGGCTGCCTCACCGGCAACCTCACGTTCCTCGGGTGATTCCGGATCAAACTCATCGGACGAGTCCGCCATACACCCGCCTACTGCCAGCCGACGGGTAAACCCCATCGCCGAACCGGGCTATCTCTCTCTTGTCTCTGCCCGTGTGCGCGCTCGAACGCGAAAAGCAAAAATCTGAGAGAGCAACCGATCCGACCGCTACGGCGTGATCACGGCCCGACCGTCGATCTCACCGTGCTCCAACTTTTCGGCGACCTCGTTGACAGCGTCGAGATCGTACCGGGTCGTGTGCAGATCCACCGCATCGCGTTCGACCAGCGCGACCAACTCCTGTAACTCGGCGTATCGCCCGACGATGTTGCCCTGGAAGGCGAACTCGCCGTTGACGAGGGCTTGGGCCGGCTCGTGAATATGGCCGCCGTAGCCGATGATGTGGTGGTCGCCGCCCGCGGCACAGATGTCCGGCGCGAGTGCCGTCGTCTCATCGGCCCCAACGAAGTCGAGTACTTGCGCCGCGCCGACGCCGTCGGTGATGTCGGCGACCGCGTCGGCCACGTCTTCGCTTCGCGGATCAACCGTGTAGTGGGCACCGAGATCATCGGCCAACTCCCGGGCTGACTCCTTGATATCGACAGCGACGAGGTCGGCCGCGCTCATCTCGTTGAGACACTGGAGGCCGATGTGGCCCAGCCCGCCGATACCGATGACGACCGCGGCGTCGCCGGGGTTGAGCCCGTCGACGGCTTTCTTTGCGGCGTGGTAGGCCGTGATCCCCGCGTCGGCGTGCGGCGCGATGTCGGCTGGATCGACGCCGTCCGGTAAGGGAATCACCGCGCGTTCGCTGGTCAGCAGTTCGTCGGCGAAGCCGCCGTCGGTCGTCAGCCCGTTGAACGCGTCGTTCTCGCAGTACATCGTTTCGCCCTGCCGGCAGGGTCGACACGTCCCGCAGGTCTGGACGGGGTGACAGATCACCTGATCGCCCTCCTCGACGAGGCCGACCTCGTTGCCGGTTTCGATGACGGTGCCGGCGTTCTCGTGGCCCAGTGTCATCGGCAGCGGTTGGGGCACGTACTGCTCCCACATCCCCTCGATGATGTGGTTGTCCGTCTGACACCAGCCCGCGCCCTCGACGGCGACGACGACCCCGTCGCTGGTTGTTATCTGTGGTTTCTCCACGTCATCAATCGAAAGCCCCTGTGTCATGTCGTCGGTGTACTCGTGTAATCGTGCAGCGCGCATACCAACATCTCTTGCCGAATCATAATAAACATTCATTAACATCACAGGTGAGTAGTATGACCGATGGCGTGACATGACACGGTGAGTGGGATTCGTTCACATCCTCAATTCGGCCGTATCAGCGGCTGATGAGCGTGTGAACGGGACACAAAGGGCGGCCTGTTCCGCTATCCTTTTAGGCTCCCGTCGGAAAGCGGGGTTACAGTCTAGCGACGAGACAGACCGATGGACGGACTCACACTACTGATTCCGTCGTCGGTCGTCCGGGAAGCCGAGGACAAACGCGAGGCGACTCGCAAACTCGGCTACGTTGCCCGTGCGGCAGCGGTCTTCCGGGCCGACCGACTCTGCGTCTTCCCCGACCGGGACGGCGAACGTCGGTGGGGCGAAGACTTCGTCCGCATCGTCCTGCAGTACGCCGCGACACCACCGCACCTCAAAGATGAGGTGTGGGGAAAACGCGACGAACTGCAGTTTGCGGGCGTGCTTCCGCCCTTGCGGCTCTCGTCGCAGACCACAGCCGATTCGTCCGAGTCGGCTGTCAACCAGGGAATCGTGACCGAGGTCGGACCTGAAGGCCGCGTCCGGGTCACTTGCGGACTGCAACACCCGATCTCTCTCACCGTGCCGCCGTCGATGGCGACACCGGCCGAGGGGGAGCGCGTCACCGTCAGGATCTCTTCGAGAGAACCGGTTCGCGCGCGCCTCGTCGACGAGCCCACACCGGGCTTCGACGTGGCGACTGTGAACCTGTCGGCCGCCCTTGCCGACGCCGCCGGACGACGGATCGCCACCTCCCGCCATGGACAGCAGCTGTCCATCGGGCGACTGGCCGAGTTCCGTCCCGACTACCGGGACGGGCTGACCGTCGCTTTCGGCGCGCCGGGCCGCGGGCTGCCGGAGATACTCGGGATTCCACCCGAGGCAATCTCGGCTGCTGACGCAGCCGGGGACGCCAAGCCATACGGCTTGGACGACGACCACGTCGACTCCGATCCGGGGTTCGACCGCTGGCTCAATACGATTCCGCGACAGGGCAGCGAGACGGTCCGAACCGAGGAAGCGATGTTCGCGTCGCTCGCCTGCCTCACACTCACGGAGTAAACCACATGCCACAACCAAGCAGACCACGCAAAGGCTCGCTGGGCTTTAGCCCCCGCAAGCGTGCGGACTCGGAAGTCCCACGCATCCGCTCGTGGCCTGACGACGACGGCGCACCCGCGCCGCAGGGCTTTGCCGGCTACAAGGCCGGCATGACCCACGTTGTCATGGTCAACGACGAGGCGGACTCCTCGCGTGAAGGGATGGAGGAATCCGTTCCCGTCACGGTCGTCGAGGTACCGCCGATGCGGGCGGTCGCGCTCCGAGCCTACGAAGACACGCCGTACGGACAGAAGCCGGTCAGCGAGGTCTGGGCCACCGAGTTCCACGACGAACTCGACCGCGCCCTCGACCTGCCGGCCGAAGATACCTTCGAGAGCGATTCGGAGGCACTCCGGAACGAACTCGACGCCGGGAACGTGGACGATCTGCGACTGATCACACACACTGTTCCCGACGAGAGTCCCAACGTTCCGAAGAAGAAACCCGACATCATGGAGACACGCGTCGGCGGCGGCTCACTCAGCGAGCGCGCCGACTTCGGGCTCGAACTCCTCGAAGACGGCGGCGAACACAGCGTTGACGACGTGTTCCGCGCCGGCGAGTATCTCGATGTCTCCGGGATCACGAAAGGGAAAGGCACCCAAGGCCCCGTCAAGCGGTGGGGCGTCCAGAAACGGAAGGGCAAACACGCCCGCCAGGGATGGCGACGCCGGATCGGCAACCTCGGTCCGTGGAACCCCTCCCGCGTCCGTTCGACGGTGCCACAGCAAGGACAGACCGGCTACCAGCAGCGAACCGAGCTCAACAAACGCCTGATCGATATCGGCGACGGCGACGAGGCCAGCGTTGACGGCGGCTTCGTCAACCACGGCGAGGTCGACGGCAACTACGTGTTGATCAAAGGGTCGCTGCCAGGGCCGAACCAACGGCTGCTGCGGTTCCGCCCGGCCATCCGGCCGAACGACCAGCCGCGCCTCGATCCCGAGGTTCGGTACGTCTCAACCGCATCCAATCAGGGCTAACTATGCAGGCAACAGTACGCGACCTGAACGGTGACGACGCCGGCTCGGTCGAGCTCCCGGAGATCTTTGAGACACATTTCCGTCCGGATCTCATCCAGCAGGCCGTCGTCGCCGCACAGGCAAACCGGAAACAGGCCTACGGTGCCGACGAGTTCGCCGGGCTGCGAACGCCCGCCGAATCGATGGGCAGCGGCCGCGGCATGTCTCACGACCCCCGGCAGGACGGCGTCGTGAAACGCGTCCCCCACGCCGTTGGGGGCCGTCGTGCACACCCACCGAAGGCCGAGAAGGAACAGGGCAAATCGATCAACAAACAGACACGACAGCTGGCAACGCGATCCGCACTCGCCGCCACGGCCGACGCCGACCGCGTCGCCGACCGCGGCCACGAGTTCGACGATGATCTCGACCTCCCGCTTGTCGTCAGCGACGAGTTCGAGGATCTCGTCAAAACGCAGGAGGTCGTCTCCCTGCTTGAGGAGCTTGGTGTCGCCGACGACATCGAGCGCGCTGACGACGGGAAGACGATCCGTGCCGGCCAGGGAACGACCCGCGGCCGGAAATACCAGGAGCCAAAATCGATCCTCTTCGTGACCAGCGAGGAGCCGTCGAAGGCCGCCCGCAACCTTGCGGGTGCTGACGTGGCAACCGCCCACGATGTCAACGTCGAGGATCTGGCGCCCGGTACCCACGCCGGCCGACTCACGATCTACACCGAAAGTGCGATCGCGGAGGTGGCCGACCGATGAACTCGATTCTCGAACATCCGCTGGTCACCGAGAAGGCGATGGACGAGATGGACTTCGACAACAAACTCCAGTTCATCACCCATATCGACGCCGACAAGCCGGAAATCAGCGACGAGATCGAAGAACGGTACGACGTGACCGTCGTCGACATCAACACGCAGATCACGCCGGATGCCGAGAAGAAGGCGACGATCACGCTGAGCGAGGACGACGACGCAACCGAGATCGCCTCCAGAATCGGGGTGTTCTAAGATGGGACGACGAATTCAGGGACAACGACGCGGCCGTGGTGGCCCAACCTTCCGCGCGCCATCACACCGCTACAAAGCCGAACTGTCGCACAAGAAGTCCGAAGACACCGATACGATCTCCGGCGAGATCGTCGGCATCGAGCACGATCCCGCCCGGAGTGCCCCTCTCGCAGACGTGGAGTTCGAGGACGGCGACCGTCGCCTCATCCTCGCCCCCGAGGGTGTCACCGTCGGCGAGACGATCCAGGTCGGCGTCAGCGCGGAGATCAAACCCGGGAACACGCTCCCGATCGGTGAGATCCCGGAGGGTGTCCTCATCTGCAACGTCGAGAGCTCCCCCGGTGACGGCGGGAAGTTTGCCCGTGCGACGGGCGTCTCCGCCCAGCTGATGACCCACGACCGCAACGTTGCGGTCATCCAACTGCCGAGCGGCGAGGTCAAACGGCTCAACCCCGAGTGTCGCGCCACGATCGGCGTCGTCGCCGGCGGTGGCCGCACCGAGAAGCCGTTTGTCAAAGCTGGCAACAAGCATCACAAGATGAAGGCTCGCGGGACGAAGTACCCCCGCGTTCGTGGTGTTGCGATGAACGCCATCGACCACCCCTTCGGTGGCGGTGGCCGCCAACACCCCGGCAAGCCGAAATCGGTCTCGCGGGACGCCCCGCCGGGACGGAAGGTCGGCGATATCGCCTCGAAACGCACCGGACGTGGCAGCACGGGAGGTAACTAATGAGTACTGAATACCGAACCGGCCGTGAAGGTGAGTTCACCTACCGCGGTCACACACTCGACGAGCTCCAAGAGATGGAGCTTGATGAGGTTGCGGAACTGCTTCCCGCTCGACAGCGGCGCACCATCACCCGTGGACTGTCCGCGGAACACCAGAAGCTGCTGGCAAAAGCCAGAGACAGCACCGAGGAGGAGACGGCGGACAACCCCCTCCGAACTCACCTGCGGGACATGCCCGTCCTGCCGGAGTTCGTCGGGCTGACGTTCGCTGTCTACACCGGACAGAGCTTCGAGCGCGTCGAGGTCAAACCCGAGATGATCGGGCACTACCTCGGCGAGTTCCAGCTCACCCGGAGCTCGGTCGAGCACGGACAGGCCGGGATTGGCGCGACCCGCTCCTCAAAGTTCGTGCCGCTCAAATAACTATGGGAATCAACTACAGCGTCGAGGCCGACCCCGACACCACCGCGAAAGCAATTATCCGGGAGCGGCCCATCAGCCTGAAGCACAGCAAGGCCATCGCCCGCGCGATCAAGGGGATGCCCGTCAGCGAGGCCCTGGAGTACCTCGATGCGGTCATCGCCGAGGAGCGGTCGGTGCCGTTCAAACAACACAACACCGGTGTCGGTCACCGCTCGGATATCGACGGCTGGGATGCCGGCCGCTACCCCGAGAAGGCCGCCGAGGATTTCAAGAAGCTCCTGATCAACGCCCGCAACAACGGCACCGAGCAGGGCTTTGACGGCCCCGCAATGGAGATCGCCCACATCGCCCCCCACAAGGTGGGCGAACAGCAGGGCCGTACCTCCCGAGCCTTTGGCCGCGCCAGCCCCTCGAACACCACGCTCTGTGATGTTGAGCTGGTGCTTGAAGCACCGGAGGAGGAGAACTGATGGCCGACGAACAGCAGTTTATCGAAAACGGCCTCCAGCGCGCCCAGATTGACGAGTTCTTCCAAGAAGAGCTCGACCGGGCGGGCTACGGCGGGATGGATATCGCCAAAACGCCGATGGGCACACAGATCGTCCTCAAAGCCGAGAAACCAGGGATGGTCATCGGCAAGGGTGGGAAGAATATTCGGAAAATTACCACCACCCTCACCGAGGAGTTCGGGATGGACGACCCACAGGTCGATGTCCAAGAGGTCGACGAGCCGGATCTCAACGCCCGGATCGTCGCCGACCGACTGGCCAACGCGCTCGAACGCGGCTGGTACTTCCGGAAAGCCGGTCACACCACGATCGACCGGATCATGGAAGCCGGCGCGCTCGGCGCGGAGATCGTCCTCAGCGGGAAGGTTACGGGTGCACGCTCCAGAGTTGAAAAATTCAACCGGGGCTACATCAAACACAACGGCGAACCCGCCCAAGACGTGGTCGACGAAGGCCAGGGCGTCGCCGTGATGAAGCTCGGCACGATCGGCGTGACCGTGAAGATCATCCCGCCGGGAGCAACGCTGCCCGACGACTTCGCCATCCACGAGGATGTCGAGTTCGAGCCCGTCGAGCAGGCGGTCGTCGACGCTGACGATGACGAGAGCGTCGAGGAGCTGCTTGCCGGCGAGCCGGAGGAGGCCGACGCCGCCCCCGGCGACGACGAGGATGTCGAGGTTCCCGACGAGGATCCCGCCGAGGCGATCGACGAGGAGATCGTCGAGGAGGTCATCGAAGAGGAGACCGGCGACGACGCGGACGGCGACGCTGCCGACGATGCGGACGCCGATTCCGACGACGCCGATGCGGACGACGGCGACGCCGACGAGTCAGCTGGTTCCGACGCTGACGACGACGGTGACTCCGTTGCCGACGAGGAGCTTGACGAGGATGTGGCCGAGGAGGCCGCCGATCTCGTCGAGGAGATGGAAGACGGTGACGACGCAGACGACACGGAGGCTGATAACTGATGGCGATCATCCGACCCGAGGAGCTCCGCGACATGACGGCCGCCGAGCGCGAGGTCGAACTCGAAGAGCTCGAAACCGAGCTGCTCAACACGAAAGCCCTGCAGGCCGCCGGTGGCGTGCCTGAGGATCCGACCAAGCTGAAAAAGCTTCGGCGGGCCATCGCGCGGATCAAGACGATCCAGCGCGAAGAGGGTGATCTCGACGCGGACGAAACTGAGGAATAACGATGCCACTGACACCCGAGACACTCACGCGACACGAACTCATCGGCGTCCCGCTCCGGGTCGCCGACGCGCCCAACCCCGACCTTGTCGGGCTCAGCGGCCGCATCGTCAGCGAGACGATGCAGACGTTCGTCGTTGCGACTGACTCGGGTGAGAAACGCGTCCCCAAGGCGGGGACAACCTTCGAGATGGCACTCGATGTATCGACCGCTGACCAGACTGCAGGCGACACAGATGAAGCCGCTGCGACCGGTGTGGCAGACGCCACAGCGGGCTCGACCGCCCGTCCGGCCGCAGGGTCTCCGTTCGAACTCGGCGAGGATACTGCGGGGGTTCGCCCCCGTCAGTCTTGGCCGTCGGGATGTTCCGCAAACCCCTTCGCGGGTGGATGCGAGGGCGGAGTCTACGTAACGGTGGATGGACACAGCGTGTGTGCGCGGCCTGCAGCGCGAACCGAACGCACAGGAGATTCGAAATGGCGATAGGACTTGACGTACCCATGCCCCCGGAACCAGACAATCCGGAGGCGTATGACTACGAGACGTGTCCGTTCTACGGACAGCTACCCGTTCGAGGCCAGACCCGCAGTGGGACTGTTGTCTCGACGGATATGGCAAAGACCGTCATCGTCGAGCAGGAGTACGACGTGTTCGTGCCCAAATACGATCGGTATATGAAACGCCGATCCCGTATTCCGGCCCACGTACCCGGCGTACTCGACGGACTCGATGTTGGTGACGAAGTAACAATCGCGGAGACCCGCCCGCTGTCGAAGACGAAATCCCACGTTGTCGTCGCAACCGGAGGCGATGCCTGATGGAGGCCCTCAAAGCTGACGTGACACAGGGCCTCGAAAAGGGCTCGCTGATCACGTGTGCCGACAACAGTGGGGCGCGCGAACTGCGCGTCATCAGCGTGGCTGGCTACTCCGGCACGAAGAATCGACACCCCAAAGCCGGGCTTGCCGACAAGGTGACCGTCTCGGTCACCAAGGGCACGCCCGAAATGCGGCGGCAGGTGCTGGAGGCGGTCGTCGTCCGCCAGCGCAAGCCGATCCGCAGACCCGACGGCATTCGCATGAAGTTCGAGGACAACGCGGCCGTCCTCATCGACGAAAACGAGGAGCCCCGCGGCACCGACATCAAGGGGCCCATCGCACGCGAAGTCGCCGAACGCTTCGGGAGCATCGCATCCACGGCGAGTATGATCGTATGACGACACAACCACACAAACAACGACAGGCCGACGCGACCGCGTCGCTCCACGAGCGACACACGCAGGTCATGGCCCCGTTGTCGAGCGACCTCCGCGAGGAGTACGAGCGCCGCAGCGTCCGCGTCAACGCGGGCGATACCGTCGAGGTACAGCGCGGCGATTTCGCCGGCACCGAGGGCGAAGTCCTCACTGTCGACCTCAAGGACGCCGTCATCCACGTCGAAGACGTGACCATCGAGAAAGCCGACGGGGAGGAGGTTCCCCGCCCGCTCGATGCCAGCAACGTCACCGTGACCGAGCTGACCCTTGAGGACGAGCGTCGTGAGGCGCGGCTCCGCGGCGAGGAGGATAGCGAATGAGCAACCACCAGAAACGGCTCTCAGTGCCGAACTCGTGGCCGGTCGAGCGGAAGACCGAGACCTACACGGTCAAAGCAGGGGCTGGCCCCCACGGCGAAGACGGGGTGCCGCTGCTCGTGTTGCTGCGAGATGTGCTGGGCTACGTCGACTCCAAGAAGGAAGCGCGCTACGCGCTCAACCAGGATTCGATCCTCGTCAACGGCGATGCCATCAGCGACGAACGCCGCCCGATCGGCATGTTCGACATCATCGCCTTCACCGAACGCGAGGAGTATTACCGGGTCTTCCCCGATGAGGGTGGCCGGCTCGCGCTGACGCCGATCGACGGCGACGCCGCCGGCAGCCGCCTCGGGAAGATCGACCGCAAGGAGCAGGTCACCGGTGGCGACTTCCAGCTGACGCTCCACGACGGCACAAACATCCGTGTCGAGGATGCCAGCGAGTACGCGACGAACGATTCGCTCGTCATCGACAACGACGACAAATCGATCGTCGCCCACTTCACCTACGAGGCGGGCGCGCTCGTCACCGCTGTCGACGGCCAACACGCCGGCGACATCGGTGAGATCGACGAGATCGTTGTCACGCAGGGCAGCGGCTCCAACACGGTGTACGCATCCAACGAGAGCGGCGGCTTCGAGACGGTCGAAGAGTACGTCGTCGTCATCGACGAGAACTTCGTCGACGCCGACAGCGAGTTCGCCGCCGGCAGCGACGCTGCTGGTGCGGACGACGCTGACGCAGCCGACGACGCTGCGGATGCTGACGACGAGGCCGACGAGGCCGACGAGGCTGACGACAGCGAGGCTGCTGACGCGGACGCCGACGCAGCCGACGAGGCCGACGACGCAGACGAGGAGGCTGATGCCGAATGAGCGAGTCAGCAACAGAGTTCCACCCGATGCAGCAGCCCCGGATCGAGAAGGTCGTCGTCCACATGGGCGTCGGCGAGGGCGGCCGCGAGCTACAGAACGCCCAAGAGATCCTCGAAGAGATCACCGGTCAGGAGAGCGTTCGGACGCTCGCCCAACAGACCGTCCAGGCCTACGACATCCGCGAGGGTGATCCGATCGGCGCGAAGACGACGCTCCGCAACGAGGCCGCCGAGGCCTTCCTGGAGACGGCGGTGCCGCTGGCTGATCTCTCGATCGAGCAGTTCGACGACACCGGCAACGTCAGCTTCGGGATCGCCGAACACACGGAGTTCCCGAGCCAGGAGTACGATCCGCAGATCGGTATCTACGGCCTCGACGTGACGATCACGCTCGTCCGGCCAGGGTATCGGATCTCGAAACGTGATCGGGAGACGCGGTCGATCCCGTCCAACCACCGGATGACCCCCGAGGACGCAGCGGCGTATCTCGAATCCGAATATAGCGTGGAGGTCGACGAATGAGCCAGAGCGAACAGCCAACAGACGACAGCGAGGAGACCACGGAGGTCGCCGACACCGAAACCGGCCAGGAGCTCGAATGCCGGCGGTGTGAGCGCAAACAGGGGCTTGTCGGCAAGTACGACATCAACCTCTGTCGGCAGTGTTTCCGTGAGGTCGCCCGCGATATGGGATTCAGGAAGTACAGCTAACTATGGCAGGCAATGATCCACTGGCCAGCGCGCTTTCGGGCATCGATAACGCCGAAAGCGTCGGCCATCTCGGTATCACCGTACAGCCCGCCTCGAACACGATCGGCTCGATCCTTGAGGTCTTCTACGACCGAGGATACATCGACGGCTTCGAGTTCGTCGACAACGGCAAAGCCGGCGAGTTCGAGGTCGAACTGAAAGGCGCGATCAACGAGTGTGGCATCGTCAAACCCCGTTACTCGGTTGGGGCAGACGGCTATGAGAAATGGGAGAAGCGGTTCCTCCCGGCCCGCGACTATGGGTCGCTCATCGTCACAACGAGCCACGGCGTCATGAGCCACTACGAGGCCCGCGAACAGGGCATCGGTGGCCAGGTGATCGCATACGTCTACTAACAATGACCAGTACAACAATCACACTTCCTGACGACGTCTCCGCGACGGTCGATCATCTCGACCTCACCGTCGAGGGGCCGGACGGCAGCGTCTCACGCCGCCTCTGGTACCCCGATATCGACGTCAGCGTCGAGGGCGACGAGGTCGTCATTGCGACCGACGTCGATGACGCCAAGACCACCGCGACGGTCGGCACCTTCGAAAGCCACGTTCGCAACATGGTTCACGGCGTCACCGACGGCTGGGAGTACAAGATGGAAGTCCACTACGCACACTTCCCGATGCAGGTCGATGTCGAGGGCAGCGAGGTCGTCATCGAGAACTTCCTCGGGGAGAAGGCGGCACGACGGACGCCGATCCGCGGCGACACGGACGTACAGATCGACGGCGAGGAGATCACCCTGACGGGCTCCGACAAGGAGGCTGTCGGGCAGACCGCCGCCGACATCGAACAGCTGACGAAGGTCACCGACAAGGACAACCGCGTCTTCCAGGACGGGGTTTACATCGTCGAGAAGCCGGCGAAGGCAGGAGGTGCCTGAGATGGCCGACGACACCCCCGAGGAACTCGAAGATATCAGCGGTGTTGGCCCCTCGAAGGCCGACGCGCTGCGCGAGGCCGGCTACGAGTCCGTCGAGGACATCCAGGCCGCCAGCCAGGGCGAACTCAGCGAGGTCGACGGCGTCGGCAACGCGCTTGCCGCGCGAATCAAAGCCGGCGTTGGCGACCTCGAGGTCAGCGAGGAGACCGAGGCCGAGGTCGAAGACGACACCGAGGAGGAAGCCGAGGAGGCCGAATCCGACGAGGATGTCGAAACCGAGCTTCGCCCACGCGGTCACGCTGACAAGACGCCCGAGCTCGACGAGGAGACCGAATCGGCACTCCAGCAAAAACGACGCGAGGGCAAACCCGCCTTCAAGCGCGACGACTACCACATGAAAAAGCGCACGCCGGAATCCTGGCGCGCGCCGCGTGGGACGCTCTCGAAACAGCGACGCGGCATGAAGAGCCGCGGCCCGAAGGTCGCCCCCGGGTTCCGATCGCCGAAAGCCGCCCGTGGGCTCCACCCCAGCGGCTTCGAGGAGGTTCGTGTCCACAACACCGACGACCTCGACGACGTTGATGGCGACACCCAAGCGGTGCGGATCGCCAGCAAGGTCGGCGAGCGGAAGCGTGAACGGATCGAGGAGATCTGTGAAGACGAGGAGATCCGCGTGCTGAACCCAACCTACATCGAAGTGGAGGTCGAATCCGATGACTGATCTTGGTTCCCAGAAGCGGCTGGCCGCTGACATCCTTGATGTCGGCGAAAACCGCGTCTGGCTCGATCCCGACGAACAGGAAGAGATCGCCGAAGCGATCACCCGCGACGACATCCGCGAGCTCGTCGACGAGGGGATCATTCGAGCGAAGGACGCAAAGACAAACTCTCGTGGCCGTGCGCGAGAACGCGCCGAAAAGCGTTCCTACGGCCACCAGACCGGCGCCGGCTCCCGCAAAGGGAAAGCCGGGGCCCGCCAGGCGCGGAAGGACGACTGGGTCGCCCGCATTCGCGCCCAGCGCGCTCGGCTCAAGGAGCTTCGCGATGAGGGAACGATCGATCGAACACAGTACCGCGAGCTGTACAACAAAGCCAGCGGTGGCGAGTTTGACAGCGTCGACCGGCTGGAAGCGTACGTGCGAACGAACTACGGCATTGAGGTGAACGCATAATGGCAACTGGACCACGATACAGCGTGCCGATGCGCCGCCGCCGTGAGGGTCGCACTGATTACCACCAGCGGTTGCGCCTGTTGAAATCCGGCAATCCCCGTCTGGTCGCTCGGACGAGCAACAGCCACGTCAGGGCGCAGCTGATCACCACCGGCCCCAACGGCGATATCACCCACGTTGCCGCCACAAGCGAGGAGCTTGACGACTACGGCTGGGAGGCCCCCACGGGCAACGTTCCCAGCGCGTATCTGACCGGCTTTTTGCTTGGCAGTCGCGCCGTCGCGGAGGGCCACGACGAGGCCGTCCTCGACATCGGGCTGCGAACGGCGACGCCAGGGAACAAGGTGTTTTCGGTACAGGAAGGAGCGATCGACGCGGGTCTCGACATCCCCCACAGCGACGACGTGTTGGCCGACTGGTCGCGTAATCGCGGCGAGCATATCGCCGACTACGCCGAGCAGCTCGACGAACCGCTGTACAGCGGGGATTTCGACGCCACAGAACTACCCGAGCACTTCGACGATGTGCTTGAGACACTGCAGGAGGACGTATGAGCCAAAGTAACAACGACGGCTGGGAACCGCGCACGCGGCTCGGCCGCAAGGTACAGGACGGCGATATCAC
Organism: Halonotius sp. F2-221B; assembly: GCF_046719765.1. Classification (NCBI taxonomy): domain Archaea; kingdom Methanobacteriati; phylum Methanobacteriota; class Halobacteria; order Halobacteriales; family Haloferacaceae; genus Halonotius; species Halonotius sp. F2-221B. Next base: position 34,379 of record NZ_JABEBY010000009.1, on the reverse strand, counting down.
GACGATGGATCAGGCCATGGAGTCCGGCCTCCCGCTGAAGGAGCCCGAACTCGTCGATCAGCTCCTCCCGGGGCTGGAAGATGAGGTGCTTGATATCAACATGGTGCAGCGGATGACCGACTCGGGTCGCCGGGTCAAGTTCCGCTGTGTCTGTGTCATCGGCAACCGCGACGGCTATCTCGGCTACGCCCAGGCCCGCGACGAGCAGGTCGGCGGCGCCATCGAGAAGGCCATCGACGTTGCCAAGATGAACATGATCAAGGTCGACCGCGGCTCGGGTTCCTGGGAGGACTCCGCCGGTGGCGTCAACTCCCTGACCCGCAACGCCGAAGGGAAGGCCGGCTCGGTGACCGTCCAGATCAAGCCCGCCCCACAGGGCCTTGGGCTGGCGGCTGCCGAAACCGTCCGGAACATCCTTGAGCTGGCCGGCGTCCAGGACGCTTGGACACAGTCGCACGGCAACACCCGGACGACGCTCAATCTCGCCAAGGCAACCTACAACGCGCTGAAGAACGCCGGAGAGGCGCGGACACCACAGCGCGCGCAAGCCGTCCAACAGGAGGCCAACGAATAATGCAGGCGATCGTTCAGCTCCGCGGCGAGGTCAACATGTCTCAGGACGTGCGTGACACCCTGAAGATGCTGAATCTTCACAGCACGAACCACGTCACGTTTGTCCCCGAGACCGACACCTACCGCGGCATGATCACGAAGGTCAACGACTACGTGGCCTTCGGCGAACCGAGCGTCGAGACGGTGGCAACGCTGCTGCGTCGCCGTGGTGAGCCCGAGACGGGCGACGGCGACATCGATGACGCGTGGGTCGCCGACAACACCGATTACGCCGATGTCGACGCCCTCGCCGAAGCGCTTGTCGACGAAGAGACGACGCTCCGCGATGAGGGCCTCGCACCGGTTGTCCGGCTGCACCCGCCACGCGGCGGTCACGACGGCATCAAACACCCGGTCGTCGAGGGCGGCCAGCTCGGCACCCATGAGACCGAGGATATCGACGCGCTCCTGGAGGCGATGCGATAATGGGATCGAAAAAACGCAGACAACGCGGCTCCCGCACCCACAGCGGCGGCTCCCACAAAAACCGGCGCGGTGCCGGTCACCGTGGCGGCCGCGGCCGTGCGGGCCGTGACAAACACGAGTTCCACAACTACGAGCCGATCGGCAAACACGGCTTCACCCGACCGGATTCGCTGCAGGATTCGGTTGCGGAGATCAGCGTCCAGAAGCTCGATGAGGATGCCGCACTGCTGGCAGCTGACGGCGTCGCGGAGACCGACGGTGACGCCTACGTCATCGATGCCCGCGACGTTGCCGACGCCGGCCACGACGTTGACGTGGTGAAGGTGCTCGGCGACGGCCAGGTTCGCAACGAACTGGTCGTCACCGCCGACGCCTTCAGTGCTGACGCTGTCGAGCTCCTTGAGGACGCCGGCGGTGCGGCGGAGCTCACCGAGGCAGGCCAGAAAGCGGAAGATGTAAACGACGACTCTGACGAGGACTAATACATGGGTTGGAAGGAGGCCGCCGAACCGGTTCTCACCCGCATGCCGACAGTGGCACGGCCGGAGGGGCACGTGCCGTTCAAACGGAAGCTCCTGTGGACCGCGAGTGTCCTCATGGTGTATTTCTTCCTGACGAACATCCAGCTGTTCGGCTTGGGTGGCCAAGGCAGCGATATCTTCGGACAGTTCCGCTCGATCATCGCCGGCGGGCAGGGCTCAGTCCTGCAGGTCGGGATCGGCCCGATCGTCACCGCCTCGATCGTCTTGCAGCTGCTCGGCGGTGCGAACCTCCTTGGCCTTGATACGGAGAATGATCCCCGCGATCAGATCCTCTATCAGGGGCTCCAGAAGTTCCTTGTCGTCGTGATGACCGCGCTGACCGCCGCGCCGATGGTGTTCAGCGGTGGCTTCCTCCCGGCGAACCAAGCCCTTGGCCAATCGCTTGGGGTTGGTACCTTCGGGGTGCAGCTGATCATCTTCGCGCAGGTGTTCGTTGGCGGGATCCTCATCCTGTTTTTGGATGAGATCGTCAGCAAATGGGGGGTCGGCTCCGGTGTCGGCCTCTTCATTATCGCCGGCGTGAGCCAACAGCTGATCGGTGGGATCCTCAGCTGGCAGGGGCTCGGCACGACAACCGGGATCCTTGCGAGTTGGTACGGGATTCTCTTTGGTGACCTCTCGCTTGGCCCGACGTTTACCGGTCAGTGGTTCCAGAGCATTCTGTTCGATCCGGGGAGCATTCTGGCGATCTTCACGACGCTGCTGATCTTCGTGATCGTCGTCTACGCCGAATCGGTTCGGGTTGAGATCCCGCTGAGCCACACCCGCGTCCGCGGGGCGCGTGGCCGGTTCCCGGTGAAGCTGATCTACGCCAGCGTCCTACCGATGATCCTCGTGCGAGCCCTGCAGGCGAACATCCAGTTCATCGGTCAGATCCTCTACAGCCAGCTTGGCGACGGGATGCCAGCGTGGCTGGGACAGTACCAGGCGACCGAAACCGGGAGTCAGGTACTCGGTGGGCTGTTCTACTACATGGCTCCGATCCAATCGCGGCAGGATTGGATGTGGTTCCTCGGGCTGACGCCCGGTGGGATCGACCCCTGGCAGATCGGTCTGCGGGTCGGGATCGACCTGATCTTCATGATCGTCGGCGGGGCGATCTTTGCGATCTTCTGGGTCGAAACCACCGGGATGGGCCCGGAGGCGACCGCCGAGCAGATCCAGGACTCGGGGATGCAGATCCCCGGCTTCCGCCGGAACCCGCAGGTCGTCGAGAAGGTCATGGAGCGGTACATCCCGCAGGTAACCGTTATCGGCGGCGCGCTGGTCGGGCTGCTGGCGGTGATGGCGAACATGCTCGGCACCATCGGGAACGTCTCCGGAACCGGGCTGCTGCTGACGGTCTCCATTACGTACAAGCTGTACGAGGAGATCGCCGAGGAGCAGCTGATGGAGATGCATCCGATGATGCGGCAGATGTTCGGCAACGAGTAACGAACCTCTCCACTCCTTTACATTTTTTTGACACTGAGCGACTGCAGCGTCCTCGATTGTCTCCCTGGGGGTGGCGGCAGTGACCGACTCGGACGACTTCTTCGGGCAGCTCGACGAGGCCGACCCAGTCACCGGCGATCAGACTGACTCGATCCAGTCGTCAGTCACACAGTGTCGATACTGCGGCGAGACGCATATCCGGATCGATGGTCTGGAAGTTATCCTCTCATCACGGACAACGAGACCACCAGTAGTCTTTTGCGAGTTGGTGGGTAAGGTAAGGCATGAGTCTCACTTCGGACGATTTCGAGGAGTTTGTTTCCTCGGATCCCGATGATGACGAGACGGTTCCGCTCGGACAGGCACTCTCAGAGCTGGGACTCGATGTCGAGGTTGACTCTGTCGAAGCCGTTCGTGACGTCCGCGAACGGTTATGAGAGTACTCCTCGACACAAACGTTCTCGTCGCAGCCGTTACTCGGGATACCGATCGGTCTGACGAAGCAATCGAACTGCTTGATCAAGTCGACGACCCACTTGTTTCGGTTCTCAGCCTCATGGAACTGCGGAGTGTTCTGAGCAAAAAGAAACGGTTCGAACGGGATCGAATCGATGCCATCGAGAACCGAGTTACCGCTCGTATGACCGTGACTTTTCCTGACGCCTCCGATATGATGGCAGCGAACCGCCTCCAATCGGAAACGCTGTTGTACCCCATGGACGCGATGATCCTCTCGGCAGCCGACGCTGCCGACGCAACCCTCGTCTCGTTTGATTCAGAATTGGTCGAGCACGGTGCGGAACTCCCTCAACAACTGCTCGACGAGGACGTGTGAATCGGGACACCGCCGACACGCGAAGGACGTGACCTCCGCTTGATGTCCATGTTGCTCGACCGATCTTGTCTTGTGTTCATAACTTAAATACATCGCACTACTCATGCGCCAGATGTTCGGCAACGAGTAGCCGCCACGCCGATTTTCCGCCTCGATTTTCGCGCTGCTTCCGATCCACCACAGGGCTGAGCGACCGCGCTGTTCGCCGACAACCGCTTGTTTCAGTCGTCATACTCCCAAGAAAAGCACCCGTTAAGTGTGCTCGTCCCCAACAGTAACTATGTCGGAGGCAACCGATTTAGAGACGCTGCGCCGTGGTACGTCGTTGGTCAAACGCGGCTTTGCACAGATGCAGAAAGGCGGCGTCATCATGGATGTCGTCACCCGCGAACAGGCTCGTATCGCCGAAGATGCCGGCGCGGTCGCGGTGATGCATCTCGAATCCGTCCCCGCGGACATTCGCAAACGTGGCGGCGTCGCTCGCATGGCCGACCCCGGCGCGCTGGAGGAGGTCGCCGAGGAGGTCTCGATCCCGGTGATGGGGAAAGCCCGGATCGGCCACACCGCCGAGGCTCAGATTCTCGAAGCCGCAGGCGCGGACATGATCGACGAAAGCGAGGTACTCACACAGGCCGACGACCGGTACCATATCGACAAAACCGAGTTCACCGCGCCGTTCGTCTGCGGTGCCCGAAATCTCCCCGAAGCACTCCGGCGGATCGACGAGGGCGCGGCGATGATCCGCACCAAGGGCGAGGCTGGCACCGGCGACGTGAATCAGGCGGTCACCCACCAGCGCAACATCCAGCGATCGATCGGCAAGCTCACCGGGATGGCCCACGAGGAACGCGACGAGTGGGCCCGCGAACACGGTGCGCCGCGGGAGCTGACCCACGAGACCGCCGAGATGGGCCGGCTGCCGGTCGTCAACTTCGCTGCCGGCGGGATCGCCACGCCCGCCGACGCCGCGCTGATGATGCAGCTCGGCTGTGATGGCATCTTTGTTGGCTCAGGAATCTTCGGTGCCGAAAACCCCGAAGCGATGGGTACCTCGGTTGTCGCCGCGGTCAACAACTACGACGATCCCGAGGCCCTGAAAGAGATCGCCAAAGATCCCGGCAAGGGCATGCGTGGGCAGGCAAACGTTGACCTCGACGAGGACGAAAAGCTGCAGGGCCGCGGCGTCTGAATCGCAACAGCAACGTTGTTGACGCGCCGTTTTCGCCGTGCTGTTCGCTTTGTTCTCCCCTCGCTTCTGTTGACTCGTTTCTCAGTGACAACCACTGCATACGCTACAGAATCGTCGCACCGTCGCTCACCTGCGTCTGGTAGACGCGGGCGTCGACCTCGTGGTTCTCGAAGGCCGTCAACATCGCACTCCCAACCGCCCGCCGATCGCCCTCATGGCAGACCGCCAGCACCGACGGGCCGGCTCCGCTGACGGTGACGCCGGTCGCGCCGGCATCGATGGCGGCCTCGCGTACCGCGTCGTAGCCGGTGATCAACTCCGCGCGGGCGGGCGTCACCAGCGGGTCATCCATCCCGCGGCCGACGAGATCAGGGTCGCCGCGACACATCCCGACGGCCAGCGTCGCCGCGTTGCCGACGGTCTCGACGACCTCGCTCATCTGTGCGGTTTCGGGAACGACCCGGCGGGCATCCCGCGTCGAGACGGCGATCTCCGGCAGGCAGGCGACAAGCGAGATATCGGTGCTGACGGATTCGACCCCGTCGGCGGTGGCGATCGTGAAGCCGCCGAGGATCGATGGGGCGACGTTGTCGGCGTGGGCCGTCCCGGAGACGACAGCCTCGCCCTCGGCGGCGATCGGGACAAGTTCCTCCCGGGAGAGCCCGCGATCGTAGAGTTCGTTGAGCGCGACGGCCGCGCCGGCTGCCGACGCCGCCGAGGAGCCCAGCCCCGAGGCTGGCCGGACGCCTTTGTCGATCTCGATGTGGGCCGGCGCGTCTAAGGCGTCGACGACCGCGCCGACGGTGTTGCTGTCGGGGTCGGTCGGGATATACTGGCTGCCGACACCGGTGATCTCGATGGTCGTCCGCTCGGCGCGTTCGACCCGGATGATGTCGGCCGGCCGGTCGAAGGCGACGCCGAAGACGTCGAACCCGCTGCCGAGGTTCGCGCTCGTCGCCGGTGCCCGAACCGTAATCATGCGTTGGGGTTATCGCAGTCGCCCGAAAAAGGTAGCGAAGCCGGCCGCCGCCGGCCTGTGGCTGCCGTCGTGTGCATCGGCCCGCACCCTCACCCGCGGGCGGTGACGTAGATCATCGGGCCGATGACCAGCAGGGCGAGGCCAAGAAACAGATACGCCCGTGCGGATTCCATCAGCGATATCGGTGTCAACACGAATATCAATCCGAACAGGATCGTGTTGACACCGATCACCCGCTGTGATTTCAGTGGGAGCGCGCCAAGGGTCGTCAGGACGAACCCGAGCAGGAGGAACTGCCCAAGGTGGTAGTCGACCAGGATCGCGTCGATGAATAACGGCAGCATGCCTAGTAGGTGGTGTCGCTGAAACGCGCATTAAAGTTCCGTTCTTCGTCGCCACAAGATGGGGCTGCGGTCGTCTCTCCGCCTCTCACTCCGGGCCAGTAATGTCAAGCGGTCGAATCCAGCCATACCAGACGACGACAACCATCCCGCCGTAGCCGGCGATGTAGACCAACTCGCCAAGCGTCGTAAACCCGAGTTGACCGAGGCTCCACCGGGCGACCCCGGAGCCGGCGACACCCACGAGCAACACCGCCGCCAACAGCAGGGCATCCGTGCTGAGAAACTCTCGCAACGTCGTTGCTGCCATACCATCTGTTGGATCGCCAGCCTACTCAACCTCCCGGTTATCGTCGACACCCAGACCCCCTCCTCGGTCGTCGTCGACCGTGCCGTCGGCGATCGACTACGGGACCGGCGTCACCGACAGGCCGCGGTCTTCTATCGCTTCGATGATCGCCTCGTGATCCGCGGTCGCCTCGTAGTAGAAGACGAGCTGAAACCGGCCGTCCCGCAGCAGTTGCTGGCACTCCCAGACGAACTCGTCGTCGTCCAGCGTGCGCCCGTGGAACTGATTCGAGGCGAACTCGGGGTCGTCGTTGCCGGCGTAGATGTAGCTCTCGCCCTTGTTGGTGTGGTCGGCGATCACGTCGTTGAGATCGACAGTGAGCTCCTGCATTTCGAGATCCTCCTCGCCCGAGAGGTCGGTGTGGACAATTACACCAACCAGTTCGATGTCGCCGGGTTCCAGTAGTGCCTTGGTTCGCTCGTAGAGATCCTGATCGAGCACGTCAGCCATGATAGCGAGAGGTCGGTCAGCAAGCAGTAAACGACTGCCGATTTTCGGTCGGCGGTGATTGATTCGAGCCGGTCGCTCCCCGGGGCCGCTTCGACGCCGCGCCTCAGTCGGCGGTGACGGCCGACTGCTGATCGACCATCGCCAGCACGTCGTCAAAGAAGCCAAGCGAGTCATGTGGGCCAGGGTTGGCCTCGGGATGGTACTGACGGGTGATGATGCCGCGCTCGTCGTCGGCCAGCCCCTCGGCGGTGTCGTCGTTGACGTTCCGCTGCGTAACCTCGAGGTCGCCTGGATCGGAGACGGTGTAGCCGTGGTTCTGGGTCGTCATCACGACCTGATTGCTTTCGAGATCGATCACCGGTTGGTTGACGCCGCGGTGGCCGAAGGCCATCTTCTCGGTGTCGCCGCCAAAGGCGCGGGCGACGATCTGCTGGCCGAGACAGATGCCGGCGATCGGCACCTCGCCGGCGAACTCCTCGACCAGCGACTGGGCGTTCTGGAAGTTTGCGGGGTCGCCCGGCCCATTGGAGATAAACAGCACGTCAGGGTCGAGTTCGCGGATCTCCTCGGCGGAGATCTGACACGACAGCACGTGGACGTCCGCGCCGCGGTCGGTCAGTGAGTCGATGATCGACCCCTTCGCGCCACAGTCGATGAGTGCCACGTCGGCCTCGCCGCCGCCGCGGTGGACGGTCGGCTCAGGTGTGGTGACCTGCTGGCCGATCTCGGTGTGGTCGCTCATCTCCTTGCACTCGGCGAGTTCGGCCTTGGCGTCCTCGGGGGTCACGTCCTCGCCGGCGGCGATCCCGCATTTCATCGCACCGTCTTCGCGGATGGAGGTAACGAGATCCCGCGTCTCGATGTGATCGATTGCGGGGACACCCTCGGATTCAAACCATGTCGCCATCTCGTCGGTGAACTCGCGGGCGATGGCGGCACGCGGGTGGATGCGACTGGACTCGAAGCGGTCGGCCCGGACGCCGTAGTTGCCGATCAACGTGTAGGAGAAGGTGAGCACCTGCTCCTCGTAGGAGGGATCGGTGAGGCTTTCCTCATAGCCTGTATAGGCGGTTGTAAACACCAGTTCGCCGCGGGTGGTGCCCGGTGCGCGACAGCGCGCCTCCAGCACGCGACCGTCGGCCAGGGCGATGTAGGCGTCTGACATTACGAGATACGTATCGACCGTCGCTAATAAGTGCGTCGTTCGAAGGTTCGTTACGAAATTCGTAATCGGTAAGGGGCTGCCGGCGCATCTCACGGCATGGACGATCTCGACCGACAGATCCTCTCGATCCTGCGGCGGGACGCCCGGACGCCCTACACCGAGATCGCCGACGAGATCGGCACCTCGGAGGGCACCGTGCGCAACCGCGTCGATCGCCTCACAAGCGAGGGGATCATCGAGCGGTTCACTGTCACCACCCAGACCGGGAACGTGAAGGCGATGATCGAGGTCTCGGTCGATATGAACGTCACCACCAGCGAGGTCTCCGAGCGGATGGCCGACTGGGAGGAGGTTGATTTCGTCTGGCAGGTCTCAGGGGAAGATGATATTGTGCTCGTCGTCGACTGCGTCGACACGCAGGCGGTCAACGACCTGATCAGCCAGGCCCGCGAGCTAGAGGAGGTCAAAGGGACAAAAACGCGGCTGATCCTCGATGAACGGCTCGGATAGATCGCCACAAAACAATTTTGTCAGCTTCCGGCTATCTCGTGTTATGAGCGATGAGGAAGACGACGACAACGAATCGCGATCGTGGTACGAGTGGGTGTTCGATGCGATTCTCGAACTGCTGAGTCTGTTTTAGATCGGTTTCGAACTATTTTCTCGATATAGCTTGAGCGACCTCAATCTATATGGAGTTCGCCCCCGAACAGCTATCTATGACCGCAGCGTCCGGCGACGAATCGCTGGTGGCCCAACAGACGACCGGCGAGGATCGCGTTCACATGGTTGCCACACAGCTGTCGGAACCCCGAACCGCCAACTGGATCGCCGACGAGGCCGACTGGTCTCACGAGCCGACAACGCGCGTCCTCCAGCGACTCGTCGATGACGGCGTCGTTCGCTGCGACGACAGCGGCCCGCATGCGACCTACTATCCCGAGTATCGACGGCAAGCGATTCAGGAGGCGATGGCGATCCGCGACAGTGGCCAGTCCGCCGAGGCAGTTACGGAGACGCTGACAGAATTGAAATCACGCGTGCGAGCGTGGGAGGCTGAGTTCGATGTCGACTCGCCGACCCAGCTCCGTGCGACTATCGCCGACGACGATCTCGATCCCGAGGCTGAACAGCGACGCGCCGAGATCGCCCGCGAGTGGGCACACACCCAGCGACGGATTCGGATCGTCGGCTTCGCCCTCCGCGAATGGGAGTTCCTCGCGCCGACGACCGACGACCCGGCGGCGACGGGGTGATGTCGGTTCCGCATCCGGGCAGTGATCCGAACGCCCGACTGTATGCCCAACTCAAACGCGACGTGTTAGATCGGGTGCCACAGATCACGAGCGTCGCGTTCGTGCCGAACCGAATCGAGGCGAGCCAGCTACACGCGAGGTTCGGGCCGGATCGCCTCACACCACCGACAGGCCCCGATCCGCCGGAGCTCGAAATCGCGTGGTACCGCCAAACGCCACGCGATTGGTTTCGCGTCGATTACGGGGATCCCAACACGGGATTTCACGCTGGCTGGCATCAGGACGAATCACATCCCGATCTCGGGCCGGCACATTTCCAGTACACGACAGACGGCGAGACGACACGCCACACAGTCACCTTCGACCACGAGACGCCATCGCTGCTGCTCTGGGAGATCATCGAACGGTTGCTCTCGACCGTTCACCCGACACACCACCCACAGTGATCCGGCGACACCAATTACAGATTCTGTAGCACAGCCGAGCGAACAGGATCGCAACCCGATGTTGACCGACGCGGTATCGAACCCTTATTGACCCCGCTGTGTGCATACCAACCTATGAGTGCTGACGACGCCGGCGACGACCGCCATGAAAACGCCGGCCAGGACGTGATCGCCGTCGACGCCGACGACACCGAACAGGAGCTTGTCAACCGCCTCGACGCCCACACCGGCGATGGGATCCGCCATCGGGCGTTTACCTGCCTCGTCTTCGACGGCGAGGGGCGGCTCCTGCTCGCCCAGCGCAGCCCCGAGAAACGCCTCTGGGATACCCACTGGGACGGCACCGTCGCTTCCCACCCCGTTGAGGGCCAAAGCCAGGTCGACGCGACGATCCAGCGACTCGAAGAGGAGCTTGGCGTCACCCCCGATCAGTACGACGAGGTCGAACTCACCGACCGATTTGAGTACAAACGCTACTACGAGAACGCCGGCGTCGAGTGGGAGGTCTGTGCTGTCCTGCAGGTGACGCTCGAAGACACGACGCTCGATCCCAACGAGGAGGAGATCGGCGGCCTGCTGTGGGTCGACTACGATCACCTCCACGAACACCCCGAATGGTACCGCCAACTGCGGCTCTGTCCGTGGTTTGAGATCGCCATGCGCCGGGATTTCGCCGCCGAGTAACGTTCTTGACGCACGCCCGTCTGTGATCGGTATGGATCGCCGCGGTCGATCGCTGCTGGTCGTTGCCCTCGTCGTTCTCGCCATCAGTGCTGTTGTTCCAGCGACGGCAGCGGCAACAACACCTGCGACAACGACAGCAACCTCGCCGGCGACGACGCCAACCAACCACTCCACAAACACGAGCCTCGGCTGTGTCGATGGGATCTGTCATGACGATCCGATCAATGTCACACAGGTCGACGGGCTGGATGACGCCGAACGCGACCGGCTGCTGGCCCGCTCGATGGCACGCGTCGAGTACCTCCGCGGCGAACCCTTCACCGAGTCAGTGCCGATCCGCGTTGTCGACAGCGAAACCTTCGGCCGCGAGCAGCTGACAGCCAACGATTCAGACCCGCGATTCGCACGCTGGAACGATCAGGTCTGGAAGGCGCTGTTCATCGTCGGCGACAACACCAGCACGCAGACGGCGATCACCGACACGCTGACCGGCTCGGTCAACGGGCTCTACAGCCCGAGGCGGGATGAGATCGTCATCGTCGCCGACGACCCCGCTGCCCCGCGGATCAGCGAGGCGACGCTGATCCACGAGCTGACCCACGCCCTGCAGGATCAACGCCACGACCTCACCAGCCCGCGGTTCAGCGGCGACACGCAGGATGCCGATCTGGCGGTCACCGGCCTCTATGAGGGCGAAGCTGGCTACATCGAAGCCCTGTACAGACACCGCTGTGACGATGACCGCTGGCGGTGTCAGCGAGCCTCGCCGACCAGCGGCGAGGGCGGGGCGAGCAACCGCGGCATCCTCACGGTCGTCCTCCAGCCGTACGCCGACGGCCCGGGCTACGTCCACGAGATCGTCACCACCGAGGGGTGGGCGGGTGTCGACGAGCGGATGACCGACCCCCCGACGACGACAAGCGAGATCATCCACCGCGAACCGATCGACCCCCAACCGGTCGACCCGCCGTCGACGGCGACCGCCGGCTGGCAACGCTACACCGAGCCGGGCCGCAACGGAACGGAGGTCGCCGGTGAGGCGTCGATCTTCGTCATGTTCTGGTATCAGGCGACGACCGCCGGGGCCGACACCGTCGATCCGGGCACGCTGTATGAATCCGAGGGCGAGTACGACAGCCGAACCTACAGCGCGCCACCCTCCGACGGCTGGGCCGGCGACGCGCTCGTTCCCTACCGGCGTGGCGACGATGACGGCCACGTCTGGACAACCGAATGGGAGACGGCCGCCGATGCCGCCGAGTTCCACCGCGCCTATACAGCGATTCTCACGGCGCGCAACGCAACTGAAACCGATCCCGGGATCTACGAGCTTGACGACGACCGCTTTGCTGGCGTCTACGGGGTCGAACGCGACGGCACCCGGGTACGGATCGTCCACGCGCCGACGACCGACGGGCTCCGAGAGCTCGCACCTGGGCTCACACCGTCGGCGACGACCGAGCAGATCCCTGGCTTCGGCATCGCTGGCGCGCTGCTCGCGCTGCTCGCCGTTGGGTGGGGACTCGCGTGGTCGGCCACACGACCGCGAGACTGACGACAGCGACCCGCGGGCCACCGGGCTTTTTGTGACCGCCGCCGAAGCCGGGCTATGCGCGACCTCGATTTCGATATCATCTCACCCGAGGCGATCCACAGCGGCCGGGCGACCGACGCCTACTTTGAGCGCACCGAGGCCGCGCTCACCCACGCCGACCGCAACCCACATGTCGTCGCCGAGGTGACCGCCGACCAGTTTCCGACCGGCGAGTTCGAACTGCTCGCGGGCGTCAAAGATGCGGCTGCACTGTTGGCCGACCACGCGGTCGATGTCGACGCGATCCCGCCGGGCCGCTGTTTCGACGGCGGGCCAGTCATGCGGATCGAGGGGCCGTATCTCGACTTTGCTCGGCTGGAAACCTCGCTGCTCGGCTTTCTGTCACACGCGTCGGGGATCGCCACCGCCGCCCGACGCGTTCGGGCGGCCGCACCTGACTCGCCGGTGTTGTCGTTCGGGGCGCGACACGTCCACCCCTCGATCGCCGCGGTCGTCGAGCGATCCGCGCTGCTGGCCGGCGTTGATGGCTTTTCGCATGTTGCCGCCGGCGATGTCATCGACCGTGAGGCCAGCGGGACGATGCCACACGCCCTCCTGCTGTGTTTCGGTCGCGGCGAGCAGGAAGCCGCCTGGCGGGCCTTCGATGCCGCTGTCGGCGAGGAGACTCAACGGATCGCGCTCTGTGACACCTTCAGCGACGAGGTCGACGAGTCGCTTCGGGCGGCCGACGCCCTCGGCGACGCCCTTGACGGCGTCCGGCTCGATACGACCGGCTCCCGTCGCGGTAAATTCCGCCATATCATCCGCGAAGTCCGGTGGGAACTCGACGCCGCCGGCTACGAAGATGTTGATATCTTCCTCAGCGGCGGGCTCGGCGTCGACGACCTTCGGGAGCTACGCGACGTTGCCGATGGGTTCGGGGTTGGCAGTACGATCTCGAATGCCGACCCAGTTGATTTTGCCCTCGACATCGTCGAAGTCGACGGCGAGGCGATCGCGAAACGCGGGAAGCTCTCGGGCGTAAAATCGGTGTATCGGACGGCCGACGGCGGCCACCATATCGGCCACCGGGGCGGCGACCCGCCGGCCGACGGCGAGCCGCTGTTAGAGCCGCTCATCCGCGATGGCGACGTTGTCGACGACTTCGATCTCTCGCTGTCGGGAGCCACCGAGCGGGCAGCGCGTGACGCGTCGCTGGTCGGATTTGGTCGGACAGACCGTTTGTAGCACGTTGCGTCGTGCAGTTAGAGTGCTTCGACGCTGCCGCCGTCAGGCCGCTCGCGGAAGACTTGACCTTCGAAAAGGGTGATCATCGTGTCGTCGTCCTGCCAGGCAACCGGGGAGACATTCGCCTTCTTGCAGACCAAGGAGAGATACTTTTCTTTGCTCCAGTTTTGCTCAACGGGGAGTGTCGGGTAGAGCCACGCGTGGTCGTTGCCGGTGTCGAGGGCGACGCCGTGGGTGCCGAGTTCGATATCCTCGATGGGATCGTTTGTCAGGAGGGTGTTGCTGACAACACAGACCGAAATCGAGAGATCAGAGAGCTCCTTTGCGCCGATCTCCGAGCCCGCCGAATCCGACGAGGCGGCCTGGATCGCCGCGTCGACGATGGCGTGGCCGAGCTGGTCGTCGGTGCGATAGGCACCGGCACAGCCGCGGAGTTGTCCTCGTCCTCGTGTTGACTGGATGCGGACGAACGCCCCGGTTCGGGCATAGAAGGCATCTCGCATACTTCCGGGGTGTTCCCGTTGGCCATGAAGAACGTACGATTCGACTGCTTCTCGTGCAAGCTCGACCGCTCGTGCGCCGTCATCATAACTCAGCTGAACGGTCTGTGCCTCGGACATAGACGTACTCATGAGGGCTGCCGACTTCAATTCTTCCCATTCGTTGTGGATGGATCGGGATCGACGACCAACCGCCCCACCGAACCGTTTATCCGACCGCTGAGCCGATATCAATCGGGTAGAGAGAGCCCGATCCCCGTGGCGCGGTGCCAGCGGGCACCCATGCGGTGCCAGCGGGCACCCCCATGAGGAAAGTCCCCCCACCGTTCGGACAGGTGACCGGGCGCAAGCCCGGAGTCGGAGACGGCTGGCGCTGAAACAGCAACGAGACCCCCTGCCCTGACCGATGAGACGCGCGAACCGACCCGTAAGGGAAGGGAGCTAACCCGTCGAGGGCGTGGTGCTATGCACCACGTTATTGCGAGCGGCGAAGCCGCGAGGGCTGCGATGGCATCGCCATCGAACCATCGTAGGCATCGCCTACCAGACGGGCAGGAACGGATGGAACGGTGAATCCTCACCGGTGCAAGGTCGCGTCAGGCGGCCGACCGGCCACGCGGTGTGGTCGCCGGCCGCCGAGGTAGTCCGAACACGACGCGGCTGCTTAGCCGAATGTCGGGTCGAAACAGAAGGGGGCTTACTCCTCTCAACCCGGTTACGTCGCTGAGCGACAGGTGAACCCTTTTCGCCGCCGCGGTGGAACGAACAGCCGATGCGAGCGTTCCGTCTTGCCTACGACGGCCGCCCGTTCTACGGCTTTCAGCGACAGCCGTCGGTGCCGACCGTTGAGGGCGCGCTATTCGACGCCCTCCGGGAGCTGTCGATCCTCCCACCCGAAGCCGACAAACCGACCGGCTACGCTGCCGCAGGCCGCACCGACGCCGGCGTGTCAGCGGTCGCCCAGACAGTCGCTTTCGAGTGCCCAGCGTGGCTGTCGCCGCGCGCGCTTAACAGCGAGCTGCCGGCGACGATCAGAGCGTGGGCGAGTGCCGACGTTGCCGACGACTTCCATGCGACCCACGATCCGGTGCGACGCGAGTACGTCTATCACCTTTACGCACCCCAAGAAGTCGGCGACACCGGCCGAACGCTCGATGGCCGCTCCACCATCGACGATGACCGCGCTGCCGAGGCGGTCGACGCGCTCAACGGCCACCACGATTTCCACAATCTGACGCCCGACGACACCGGCACCGACCGCGACCTCACCGCCACGCTTGACCGGGACGGCGATGTGTTGGTAGTCACCATCGCTGCCGGCGGCTTCCCGCGCCATTTCGTTCGGCGGTTTATCGCTGTCGTGCAGGCTGTCGGCAGCGGCAGCAAATCGCTGGCGTGGATCGAACAACTGCTCGGCGATGATCCGGTCGACCCACGACCACAGACGGCGTCGCCCGAACCACTGGTGTTGTCGGCGGTCGAGTATCCCGGAATCGACTTCGAGTGCGATCCCCACGCCACCGCCAGCGGCGTTGCGGCCTTCGGCGAACGCGCGCTGGATGCGTTCGTCGGTCACCGCGTTAGCACGACGCTGGCTGATCATCTCGACGACGCGGAGGACAAGCTTTAGGCGCGCTGTCGGCCACCTTCCTGTATGAGTACGGTACCCGAGCGATCCGATATCGCCGAGGAGCACAGATGGGCACTCGGATCGATCTTCGAGTCTGACGATGCGTGGGCCGAACACTTCGAGACCGTCTCCGGGCGGATCGAGGAGCTGGCCGCCTACGAGGGCCGGGCCACCGAGAGCCCCGAGACACTGCTGGAACTGTTGGAACTCCGCGAGGAGATCATGCGCGAGGTCGCCCAGCTGTCGGTCTATGCGAACCTGCGATCCAGCGAGGATACCCGGAATCAGGAGTATCAGGCCCTCTCGGGAAAGGCCGAAGCCCTCTCCTCGGAGGCCTCCAGCGCGACCTCCTACATCGAGCCCGAGCTACAGGAACTGACGGAGGACGACATCGAGCAATTCATCGACGAGGTGCCGGCCCTCGCCGAATACGAGCAGTTCTTCGATGACGTGCTCCGTGGGAAGCCCCACACGCGCTCGAAGGAAGTCGAGGAGCTGCTGGCGGAGCTGGGCGAGGTCACCTCATCGCCGAGTGAGATCTACTCGATGCTGTCGAACGCCGATATGGAGTTCCCGACCGTCGAGGATCCCGACGGTGAGGAGATTGAAATCAGCCAAGCCAATTTCACCACGCTACAGAAACACGAGAACCGCGCCTTTCGCCAGCGGGTGCATGAGGCCTACTACGACGAGTGGGAGACTGTCCGCAACACGGTCGGCACGTCGCTGAAAAAGCAGGTTCGCAAGGACGTGAAGGTCGCTCGCGCCCGGAACTACGAGACCGCCCGCGAGGCCGCCCTCGACGGGCCGAACGTCCCGGTCGAGGTCTACGACACACTTGTTGAGACGGTTCACGACAACCTCGATTCTCTCCATCGCCACGCCGAGATCAAACGCGACGCCCTCGGTGTCGATGACCTCCAGATGTGGGATCTTTACACCTCGATCACCGGCGAAGAGGGGCCGGATGTCGAATACGAACAGGCGAAAGAGTGGATCATCGAGGCGGTCGAACCGCTGGGTGAGGCCTACCGCGACCGACTGGCTGAGGGGCTCGATAGTCGCTGGGTCGATGTGTATGAGAATCGCGGCAAACGCTCCGGCGCGTTCTCCTCGGGCACCTACGACACCCAGCCGTTCATCCTCATGAACTACCAGGACGACATCTCCTCGATGTTTACGCTGGCCCACGAGCTGGGCCACTCGATGCATTCGGAGTTGGCACAGGAGGCCCAGCCGTGGCACGACGCAAGCTATGAGATCTTCGTCGCCGAGGTCGCCTCGACGGTCAACGAGACGCTGCTCACCCAGCACCTGCTTGAGACCGTCGACGACGACGAACTTCGGCTGCACGTCCTTGACGAGTACCTCGAACGGTTCCGGTCGACGCTCTACCGGCAGACCATGTTTGCGGAGTTCGAACAACAGATCCACGAACGCGCCGAGAACGACGAGCCGTTGACGCCGGACGTGTTCGACGAGCTCTACGGTGGGCTCAAGACCGACTACTACGAGCCGGCTGTCATCGACGACCGCATCCAGCGCGAGTGGCAGCGGATTCCGCACTTCTACTACAACTTCTATGTCTACCAGTATGCGACCGGCATCTCCGCGGCGGTCGCCATCGTCGACCGGATTCTCGGCGATTCAGCTACCGACGCAGTCGACGAGTCGGCGGCCGCCGACTACCGCGAGATGCTGGCCGCCGGCGGTAGCGTCTACCCGATCGAGGCGCTCGAACTCGCCGGCATCGATATGACCAGTGTCGACCCCATCGAGTCAGCTCTCGGCGTCTACGACACGTATCTCGACCGGATCGACGAGCTTCGTTGAGACGGTCACTCGGTGTGGCTGACAGGAACCGTGGTACCACGGCACATTCCCCGCGACCCAAAGGCACATTTACCGGCAGACCAAATCGGATGACGAATGTCACGTAGCCCGTCGATTCCCGACCGCCCACGGCTGGATCTGGATCCCGAGATGTCGCCCGCCGAGCGGCTGTCGGCACTCAAAAAACACTTTAAGCGGCTCATGGCCGTCAACGAGGAGCTGGAAACCCGGCTCTCGGAGGCCACCGAGCAACGCACCGACCTCCACGAGGAGGTCAGCCGGCTCAAGGATCGCAACGAGGCGTTGAAAACGGCTGCCCTCTACATCGCCAGCGTCGAGGAGCTCACCGACGACGGCAATGTCGTCATCAAACAGCACGGCAACAACCAGGAGGTGCTCACCGAGGTCACCCCGGAGCTGGAAGACGAACTCGAATCCGGCGACCGCGTCGCCATCAACGAATCGTTCGGCATCCAGCAGGTACTCGACGACGAGACCGACGCCCGCGCCCAGGCGATGGAGGTCACCGAATCCCCCGAGGTAACCTACGACGACATCGGCGGGATCGACGACCAGATCACCGAGGTACGGGAGGCCGTCGAGGACGCAATCGAGAACCCCGAGCAGTTTGACGCCGTCGGCATCGACCCGCCGTCGGGCGTCCTGCTGCACGGCCCACCCGGAACGGGCAAGACGATGTTGGCGAAGGCTGTCGCCAACGAGAGCAACGCCACGTTCATCAAGATGACGGGCTCCGAATTAGTTCAAAAGTTCATCGGCGAAGGCGCGCGGCTCGTCCGGGATCTATTTTCGCTGGCGGCCGAACGCGAGCCCGCCGTCGTCTTTATCGACGAGATCGACGCCGTTGCCTCCCGGCGAACCGACTCAAAAACATCGGGCGACGCCGAGGTACAGCGAACGATGATGCAGCTGCTCTCGGAGATGGATGGCTTCGACGAGCGCGGCGAGATTCAGCTGATGGCCGCCACGAACCGCTTCGACATGCTCGACGAGGCGATTCTCCGGCCGGGTCGCTTCGACCGGCTCATCGAGGTGCCAAAGCCGAACGCCGAGGGCCGAGAGAAGATCCTTGAGATCCACAGCGAGGCAATCAACGTCGACAGCGATGTCGACTTTGCCGATCTCGCAGCCGATCTCAACGACTACAGCGGCGCGGACATCGAGAGCCTCATCACCGAGGCCGGGATGTTCGCCATCCGCGACGACCGGACGACTGTCACCCGATCTGATATCGACGACGCCCGCGAGAAACTGGACACCAACGAGACCAACGACGGCGTCGTTCGATACCGCCACTGACGCCGCCACTGCCACCGGCGGTGACGACCGCCGTGGGCGACGACCCCGGCTACGTGATCTGTTCCCGTTTCTCGTGGTGATCCGTAACCGATTAGCCGCCGGGCCGCCGCGGTACGGTAATGACGACGATCCATGTCGCCGGCGGGATCGGCCGGGCCCCCACGGCGATGGCTGCCTACGACGCCGCACTCGCCGACGCCAACCTCCACAACTACAACCTTGTGGCCGTCTCCTCTGTCATCCCAGCCGACGCCGAGATCGAGGTTGTCGACCGCGCGCCGGATCTCGGGCCGGCCGGCAACCGGCTGACCGTCGTCGAGGGGCGGTCGGTCGTCGGCCCCGAGGCGGCCGTCGAGACGGCGGCGACCGCCATCGCGTGGGCGACCGGGCCGGGGCCGGGGTTGTTCTACGAGGCCTCCGGCACCGATCCCGATGCCGTCGAGGACGCTGCCCGCCGCGGCCTCGATGCCGGCTGTGAGCTTCGGGAGTGGACGTTCACCGACCGCGACGCGCTTGTTTCCACGATCGACGCCGACGGCGGCGGCCACACCGCCGCAGTCGTGCTCGCGGCCTACGGCGACAGCGAGCCGATCTGCTGATTCTGAACCGCCATCCCACACCGGCCGAAGGATCGCCGTCGCCGACGCCTTTTTATTACGTCCGCACCTACCCTGTATGACTCTCTAATGAACGGAAACTATCCGGGGGCAGGTGCCGGAATGGGCATCGATGAGCAGCCGACTGATGTCGAACTCTCGGGCGGCCAACGGCAGGCGCTCCGCCATGCGGTCGCCGCGATCGTCGCCGAAACGGAGTCCTATCTCCCGGATGGCTACCATGTCGGCTCGGAGCTTCAGGATGGCGGCCCCGCAGCCACCGTCGCGGTCGATCCGCCCGCGGGCCACCCGGTAACCGCCGGCTACACGCCGGATCTCGACGACCTCGAAGCCGGCCTCGACGACGAGACCCAACGCGAGGTCGCCCAGGGGCTGGCCGCCAGTGCCGTCCTCCAGGTGATGGACGCTGTCGGCGACGGGATCACACCGACAGCACGGTAGCGATCACGTTTTTGCGGTCGGCTCGCGTGTTGCGGTACGTATTTGTCGCCCACGCCGTCAGGGTAGGATATGCTGCCGGAGGTCGGGAGCTACTGGCTCGTTCGCTTCGTCTTTCAGCGCGGCCTCGCGGTTATCTACTTGCTCGCGTTTCTCGTCGCCGCAACGCAGTTCCGCCCGCTGGCCGGCGAGGATGGGTTGCTTCCGATCGAAGAATACGTCGAGGGCACCACCTTCCGCCAGCGACCCAGCTTGTTCTACGTCTTCCCGAGCGACCGCGCTATCGGCGTTGCGGCCTGGAGCGGTGTCGCTCTCTCGGCTATCGCCCTCCTCGCTGGGCCGTACTGGCTGCCGACGCCGTATGCCGTTCCGGCGTCGATGCTACTGTGGCTCCTGCTGTGGGGGCTCTACCAGTCGTTTGTTAACGCCGGCCGCATCTTCTACGGCTACGGCTGGGAGTCGATGCTGCTGGAAACCGGCTTTCTCGCTGTCTTCCTCGGCGCAGGGCCGAGCCAGCCGCCCGTGGTCGTGATCTGGCTGCTGAAGTGGCTGGTCTTCCGCAATATGTTCGGCGCGGGCCTGATCAAGATCCGCGGCGACGACTGCTGGCGCGACCTCACCTGTCTCGACTACCATTATGAAACCCAGCCGATCCCGAACCCGCTGAGTTGGTTTGCTTACCGACTGCCGGATCGGTTTCATCGCGTGGAAACGCTGGGCAACCACATCGTCGAACTCGCGGTGCCGTTTCTCTATTTCGCCCCACAGCCGTTCGCCGCTGTCGGCGGCGTCGCCACCATCGGCTTTCAGGGCTGGCTCATGCTCACCGGTAATTTCGCGTTCCTGAACGCGCTCACCATCGTTCAGTCGGTCGCGCTGTTCAGCGATGGCGTGCTGACATCCCTGTTGCCGATCACCGCGCCAGCAATGACGGCGACGCCTGGGTGGCTCTCGGCGGCGTCGATCCTGCTGGCTATCTTCGTCGCCGCGCTCAGCATCCGCCCGACGGCGAACATGCTCTCGCGGTCGCAGGTGATGAACACCGCCTTCGATCCGCTCAACCTCGTCAACACCTACGGCGCGTTCGGCTCGGTGACGACCGACCGCTTCCAACTCGTGATTGAGGGCACCGACGCGACGAACCCGACTGAGGACGACTGGCAGGCCTACGAGTTCAAGGGCCAGCCCGTCGCCACCGACGAGCGACCGCCGCAGTGGGCACCCTACCACCTGCGACTGGACTGGCAACTCTGGTTCGCCGCGATGCGCCCGCAACCCGGCCCGCGACAGCGGTGGTTCAAGTCGTTCCTCGCAGCCCTCCTCGACAACGACGCGGCGACGCTGTCGCTACTCGAATCGAATCCGTTCCCCGATGAGCCGCCGGAGCAACTCCGCGTCCGTCGCTATCGCTACCGGTTTACAACCCGCGAGGAGCGCGCCGACACCGGCGACTGGTGGCGCCGCGAACGGGTCGGGACGTACGTGATGCCGGTGTCGGAAGCTGACTTGCGTGAGGGCGGCATCGGGCGTCGACGGCGGGTGTTTTGAGTCGGTGCCGCGTGGCTAGACAAACGGTAACATTCTCGTCGTCGCCGCGGCAACACCGCAATCGATGGAACGGTTCGTCCAGTTCATCGTCGCCGGCGGCCTCGCGCTTGTCGTCGGCCTCTGGGGGAGTCAGATCGCTGCCCCGTCCTCGCAGGCGTGGCTCGGCAGCGTTGCTGTCGCCCTCGTCGGTGTCGTCGCGCTCGCCGTCGGGATCAACAGTCAGATCGACTACTGAGCGTCGTCGTTGTTGTTGCCGCGTCGCCGCCGTCGCTTAGGCCAACTCCCGTAGCTCCGCGAGGGCATCATCGAGGTCACGGGTTGAGGTCGCCAGCGAGAAGCCGTCGATCTCTGCGAGTGCGGGCGCGTGTTCCCAGAGGTCGTCGGCCTCGATCCCATGCAGAACGACGGCGTTTGGCGTCGGCGTGACGACGCGCATGGCGACCAGCGGCCCCTCCCCGCGACTCACGTTCGTAAACACGAGCCCGCGGTCGGTGCTTTGGCCGTACAGCCGGTAGAACTCCTCGTTGCTCAGGCGCGTGATCGTCTGGATGCTGTTGATGACGGTGTGGCCGTTGACGTAATCCCATTTCCCCTCGCTAACCTCGGTGGCGTCGAGGGCATCGTAGAACTCATCGAGTGCGAGGGCCGCGGGATACTCCCGGAGGTCGTGGACGATGTCGCTCTCGAAGCCGGCCGACAGCACGCGACCGTACTGGCGGATGTGGCTGCCGCCACGCGATTCATCGACATCCAGCAGCGCGGTGACCAGCCGGCGGACGATGCCGATACCGGGGCTCTCCCGGCGGCCGCTCTCGTAATCCGATATCACCGAGGAGGAAACGTCGATCTGGGCGGCCAACTCGGTTTGGGAGATGTTGAAATCGGTGCGCCACTTCTTCAGCGTCGCACCGGGGTCGTCGCTCAGCGTGACCTCGCCGGCGATCCGGTGGGCGAGATCCTCACGGACGGTCGTTGTCACCGCATACGCACCTGTTGGTTCATACGTGCTGTTTCGCCGATTCGGAAAAAAGCGTGTCGAACCATCGCCTAGACAGCTGTCGTATTCCGCTTGGGGACAGCCACTATCTCCGGTGGCTCGACGCTTAGGGTCGCTCTTTGCGACCGGTCAGTTCTTTCGGATCGAGTCGGTAGACCTCGAACTCCATCTCCGTGGCGGGTGTCTCGTGAATCGTCACATAGGGGATGTTCATCCGGTGGATGCTTTCGGTGGCCCCGTCCTGGATCGCGGGTTCGGAGATCGATGTCAGCGGTCCGCGGGCGATGACGCTCCGCCAGCCCCCTGTGTCATCGCTGACGACCAGCGACGCCGTCACACCGTCGTCGACAAACTGCCGTTTTTCGCTGTCAGGGGCGAAGCCAAACCGGAGGTAGATGCTGCCCTCGTCGCTGTCATACCCGTAGGAGATGGGGATCGCGTACGGTTCGTCGCCATCAGCGAACGAGACCACGCCCGTGCCGCCGTTGCCGAGCAGTGAATCGATCTCGCTGTCATCCATCGCGTGTGATTGATGTTCTCCCATACCATACAGTTCCGTCACTGTCCGGATGAATCTACCGGCGACCGATGCGGCTCTGTTCCCTCCCCCGCGGTCGCAACCACTAAGCAAGCGACGAGCCACATGCGGATAATGGCTGATTGGACCGAACGCTACCGCCCGACGACCCTCTCGGAGGTGCGGGGCAACGACAAAGCCCGCGACGCCTTTCACGAGTGGGCCACAACGTGGGACGACCACGGGCAGGCGGTCATCCTCCATGGCTCGCCGGGGGTCGGCAAGACCTCCGCGGCCCACGCGCTGGCCAACGATATGGGCTGGGAGACCGTCGAACTCAACGCCTCCGACCAGCGAACCGCCGACGTGATCGAGCGGTTTGCCGGCCGGGCGGCGAACAATGCTACCTTGGCCGGCAGTGCGGGCGGTGGCGGTGCCCGCGGTGGCGACACCGAGAGCCGCCAACTCGTCATCCTTGATGAGGCCGACAACATCCACGGCACCTACGACCGCGGCGGCGCGTCGGCGATCACGAACCTGGTCAAGGAGTCCGGCCAACCGATCGTCCTCATCGCCAACGAGTTCTACGAGATGTCCCGGGGGCTGCGCAACGCCTGTGAGGATATCGAGTTCCGGGACGTGTCGAGCCGATCGATCGTCCCCGTGTTGCGGGATATCTGTCGCCGCGAGGACATCGAGTACGAAGGCGACGCCCTCGACGCCATCGCCGAGACCAACGACGGCGACCTTCGTGGGGCGATCAAGGATCTCCAGGCCGCCGCGGAGGGCCGCGATGCGATCACGGCCGAGGATGTCGTCACCAGCGGCCGCGACCGGGCGATGGATCTGTTTCCATTCCTTGATGCCGTCCTCAAGGAGGAATCCGCCGAGGAGGCCCTGCAGTCGGCCTACCGCGTCGATGAGACGCCCGATGACCTGACGAAGTGGCTCGAAAACAATCTGCTGGCGGTCTACGAGCCAACCGAGGCTGCCCGCGCCTACGATGCCCTCGCCAACGCCGACCGCTGGCTCGGCCGCGTGCGTGCCACCCAAAACTACAGCTACTGGCGGTATGCGACCGACAACGCGGCCGCCGGGGTCGCCGCCGCCCGCGACGGCACCAACGGCGGCTGGACGCGCTACAGCCGCCCGCAGTTTTGGCCTGGTTCCAACGAAACCGCCGACGAGGTCTGCCAGCGGATCGCCGAGCGCAGCGGCCTCAGCATCGACACCGCTCGCCGCGAGGTGCTGCCGTTCCTGTCGGCGATGACACACCACTGCAAGCCCCGGGAACTGACCGTGGCGATGGCCGCAGCGTACGAGCTCGACGAAGCGGCGGTCTCGTTTATTACCGGCAGCGGTGAGTCAACGAACAAGGTTGAGTCGATCGTCGCCGACGCCGAGGAACTGCGCGCGGAGGCGATCGAAGCCCACTCCGGCGGCGCGTTCGCCGGGGCCACACGCGACGCCGACAGCGACGCCGATGGGACGAAGAGCGATCCTGCCGCCTCCGACGACAGCGAGGCAAGTGACTCCGCTGTCGACGCCGACACTGACGGCGATGCCACAGCCGAGACTGCTGATGACGATGAGAATCAGGCCGGGCTCAACGACTTCATGTAGACGATGGGCACGCGCTTCACGGCTTGGTGTTGACGATGCCTTCTACTCTGAGTGTTCGGTTCCGAACGGCGTCGACGGCGACTGTGCCCCTCCGAACAGCCGCCAGAGCCCGGCGGCGACAAGCACCACCGCAGCCACATAGAGCCCGAAGTTGAGCAGTTGGACGGTCGGCGTGTAGACGATGAGATCCCGGCCGATCAACATGGTGGCAACGACGATACCGAGGGCGACCCCGGCCAACTGCCGGCCGAGACGGTCGACACCGGTCAGCCAGTGCACCGTCGCCAACAGCCCGACAACCGCGACCAGCGACACGGCGTAATACCACGCCTGCGCGCCCACCGAGTACTCCAACAGCGGGACGCCACGACTGAACAGGCCACTGACCAGCAGCGCGATGAGGGTGACACTGAGGGCGCGTCGACTCCGTGCTCGTGGCGGCCGACTGTGGTGATCGCGGTAGGCGTAGATCGTCGTCAGCGACAACAGCGTGAAGATCGATAGCGCGGCCACGAGGTGCGCCGCATGTGTCGGGACAGAATACCCCCACGGCACAAGCCCGTTGATCGTTACGGTGATCGCGCCGATCGAGATCTGCAGCGGAAGCAGGATGACCGCGCCGGCTGCCGCCAGCGTCGTTTGGCGGTCACCGCGCCGCCATGCCCAGCCCGCGGTGCCGAGGATGAAGAAGCCGGTGATCATCGCCACGACCCGGTGGAACCATTCGATGAAATCCGGGTTGATCGTGAGCGCGGGGATCAACTGATCCGAACACAGCGGCCACTGGGCCTGACAGGCCAGCCCGGAACCGGTCGCCGAGGTGTAGACGCCGAGGGTGATCAGCGACAGTGTGAGCGCGGTTGTCACCGCCGCAAACCGCCGAAAGCTAAGCCAGTCTGGGCGTTCAACCATTTGCCTAACATCGGGCTGCTGGATATTTAGACCTGTTCACACGCCGCCGCACCGCCGGTGTCAGTGAGCTTCGCGTTGAAGTAGCTGCGGCCGAAGCTAGCGGTATGCCACCTGCAACACCGCCGCTGGCCGACCGCCGTGAGCGACTCGATCGCTATCTCGCCGCCCGCGATCTCGCGGCCGTCTGGTTTGCTCGCCCCAACAGCTTCGCGTGGCTGACCGGCGGCAGCAACGTCGTCGACCGCGAGGGGCCGGTCGGCGTCGCCGCCGCCGGCTACGACCGCGAGGCTGGCTTTCGCGTCATCACCGACACCATCGAAGCCCCGCGACTTCGTGACGAGGAGGTACCCGACGCGTTCACCATTGAGGCGGCCGACTGGTATGCTGACTCACTAGCTGAGGCTGTCGCCGAGCGGTCGCCGACGCCGGCCGCTGCCGACTTCGACGTACCGGGGTTCGAGACAGTCGATGCCTCGTCGCTCCGCCAACCGCTGGCAGCCGCCGATATCGATCGCTATCGGGCGGTCGGTGCGGATGTCGCCGCGGCCATCGAGGCTGTCGGGCGATCGATCGCCGCCACTGACACCGAACGCGAGGTCGCCACCGAACTCCGGGCGGCACTCGAAGCCCGCGGGCTCGTCGCGCCGGTCGTTCTCGTCGGCGGCGATGAGCGCGCCCAGCAGTATCGCCACTACACGCCGACCGAGACGGCAGTTGGCGACTACGCGTTGCTGTCGGTGACCGCCCACCGCGGCGGCCTGTATGCGAGTGCGACCCGAACGGTCGCCTTCGACGCGCCCGACTGGCTTGCCGACCGCCACCGCGCCGCCGCGGCCGTCGAGGTAAGCGCGCTGGCGGCGACCCAGCAGGCCGCAGCCGACGGCGGCACCGCCGGCGACGTGTTTGGAGCTATTCAACAGGCCTACGCCGCCGTCGACTGGCCCGACGAGTGGACGAACCACCATCAGGGTGGAGCCGCCGGCTTCGCCGGCCGGGAGTGGATCGCCACACCCGACCACCCGGCCCGCGTTGTCGCGCCGATGGCCTACGCGTGGAACCCGACTGTGCAGGGCGCGAAAAGCGAGGGCACCGTGTTGGTCACCGCCGATACGATCGAGCCGCTGACGCTGCCCGACGCGTGGCCGACGATCGAGGTCGACGCCGTCGACGATGTCGCTGGCGAGGCGACGCTCGCTCGCCCGGCGGTGCTACATCGGAACCCATAACGCGATTTGCGCCTTCGAAACCCCTTTGAGGGAGTCAAGACTGGTCACACATATGTCATGGCACGCGATCGATAGTGTCGACGAGGCGATCGAGGAAACTCGGTCGTTTCTCTCCCCGTTTGCCGTCGGTCGATGGCTGAAACTCGCCCTCATCTCGATCTTTGTCGGGACGGGCGGCTCCGGCCTCGGCCTGTTGAACCTCCCCTCCTCGATCCCCGGCGACGACCCTGCCGGTAACGTGAGCACCGGCGGTGGCAACGTGACCACCGACGGGAACATCACCGCCCCACCTGGCGGCGAGTTTGCCCCCGACGGCAACGTGACCGCCGGCGCGCCGCCGACCGGTGAGCTGCCGCCGCCGAGTGAACTGCTTGAGATGGCCGGTGCCGAACTCGGGATCATCGCCGCGATCGCCCTCCTCATACTTGGGTTTGTGCTGGTGATCGGTCTCCTCACGGAGACATTGCGGTTCGTCTTCTACGACGATCTCCAGACCGACAGGGTGCGGCTCATCGAGCCCGCGAAACGCCGATTCGGCCAGGCATTCCGGCTGTACGTGTTCAAGATCGGCCTCCAGTTGCTGACCGTCGGGCCGATCGCCGGGCTTGTGGCGTTTGTCGTGCTGGCCGATATCCCGATCGGCCTGGGCGTCGGCGTGGCCGCCGCGCTGGTCGTCTTTGCGGTCATCCTTGTGTCGACGATCGTGAGCCGGATCACCGACGAGTTCGTCGTCCCGACGATGGTCGTCACCGACAGCGGCGTCCTCGATGGGTGGCGGCGGTTCTGGCCGATCTTCCGCGGGCAACTCTCGCAGTTTGGCGTCTACCTCGTCGTCCACTTCCTGCTGTTGTTGGCGATCGGGATCGCCCGAGCGATCCTTTCGGTCATCGTCTACGGGATCGTCCTTGTCATCGGCGGCGTGATCGGGCTGGTCATCGTCTTTGGGCTGTTCGGTGGGCTCAGCGCGGCCGCCTCCTCGACCGCCGCGCTCGTGGTGTTGGGGCTGCTCGCGGTGCTGACGCTGCTGGCCGGCTGGGTGTTGCTGTTGCCGGTGCAGATCGCGGTGTTGACCTACGTCACCACCTACGAGGTGTCGATGCTGGCGGCCTGTGACGACGCCCTGCGGCTGCGACCCCAAACGGACGCCAGCGACGACGGCGGCGAGACGGCGGTCGTCGACTGATCGTCGCTGTCGGCCGGGGTTCGTGTGTCGGATCGCTGGCCAAAACAACGGGTAGCTGACGCGTGACTGGCTTTTATGATGCTGGCCCAACGTAGCTAAGACAGTCGTTTGCTGTCCCCTCACGACCCATGTCAGAGCAGCTATGTCACGCTCGGCCTCACTGGGCGTCCTCCTTGATCACGCTCAAGACAAGATCGCCCTCATCGACGCCGACGGCTCGATTACCTACGTCAACGACGCGGCCGAGCGGATCCTCGGCTACAAGCCAGCCGAACTCGTTGGCACCAACACCTTCGATTATCTCCATCCTGACGATGTCGACGCGGTTCGGGAGCGGTTCACCGAGACGATCAACAGCGAGGGGTACACCGCCGGCAGCGTCGACTACCGCTTTCGGGCGGCCGACGGCGCGTGGGTCTGGCTGGAAAGCCGGATGTCGAACGTCACCGATCGGTCGCTTGACGGCTACGTCGTGAGTTCACGGGATATCACCGACCGCGTGACCGCCGAACAGGCGTGTCGCACGATGACGACCCGGCTTCAGGAGCTGTCGTCGACGACCAGCGACGTACTGTGGATGTTCGATGCCGACTGGTCGGAACTCCTGTTTGTGAACCCGGCCTACGAGTCGGTGTTTGGCCAGTCGGTCGATATCGTCGACGCCGATCCCGCGTCGTTTCTTGATGCGATCCACCCCGACGACCTACCGGCCGTCCGCGAGGCGATGAACTGTCTTTCCGCGGGTCAGTCGGTCGACATGGAGTACCGTGTGAACCCACAGACGAACTACACGACCTGGGTGTGGGTACAGGCCGAGCCCATCGTTCAGGACGGCGAGGTCGTCCGCATCACCGGCTTTGCCCGCGATATCACCGACCGCCGCCGCCGGGAGCGACAGCTGTCGGTGATGGATAACCTCCTCCGGCACAACATCCGCAACGACATCGGCGTCATCGTTGGCAACGCCGAACTGATCGAGGAGACCGTCCCCGAGGCCGCCGACCGCGCGGCCGTCATCAGACGCACCGGCGAGAGCCTGCTCGCCAGCGCGGAAAAACAGCGTGGCGTCATCGAGGCACTGACCGGCCCGGCTGCGATACGCCCGCGTGATCTCGTCGCGGTCGCCGAGGACGCTGTCGAGATCGTCCGCGAACAGTATCCTGCCGCCAACATCTCGCTGTCGGCTCCGGACACCGCGCCGACCTGCGGGATCGACGAGCTTGAGGCGGCGGTCGTCGAACTCATCGAAAACGCCGTCACACACAACGAGGCCACCCAGCCGACGGTCGAGGTGACCGTCAGCGTCGACGACAGGGTCACGCTGACAGTCGAAGACGACGGGATCGCCATCCCGAGCATGGAGTCAAGCGTGCTCACCGGCGACCACGAGATGGACGCACTCTACCACAGCAGCGGTCTCGGCTTCTGGCTCGTCTACTGGGTCGTCGAGCTCTCGGAGGGGTCGATCACGGTCGAAACCGCCGACTCCGGCGGCAATCGGATTCGGGTAACGCTGCTGACGGCTGATGCTGCGACCGCGCCCCCGGACAACAAGTGAGCTGCCACCATCGTTTTGTCGCTGCCCTGTAATCGATAGCTATGGGATTAGATGACGATGCACGCGAGTACCACCGGGAGCCGCCGGCGGGCAAGATCGCAATCGAGACGACGAAACCGACCAACACCCAACGCGACCTGAGCTTAGCGTACTCGCCGGGCGTCGCCGCCCCCTGCCGCGATATCGACGCCGATCCGACGGCCGCCTTCGAGTACACCGCGAAGGGGAATCTCGTCGGCGTCGTCTCCAACGGCTCGGCCGTCCTCGGCCTTGGCGACATCGGCGCGCAGGCCTCCAAACCAGTGATGGAGGGTAAAGGCGTCCTTTTCAAGCGGTTTGCCGACATCGATGTCTTCGATATCGAACTCGATATCAGCGACCCTGACGCCTTCGTCGAATCGGTCGCCGCCATGGAGCCGACCTTCGGCGGCATCAACCTGGAGGATATCACGGCCCCCGAATGCTTCGAGATCGAGGATCGCCTCGGCGACCGGATGGATATCCCCGTCTTTCACGACGACCAACACGGGACGGCGATTATCTCCGGGGCCGCGCTGCTGAACGCCGCTGACATCACGGGCAAGAACCTCGATGAGCTCGATATCGTCTTCTCCGGCGCGGGCGCGTCGGCGATTGCGACCGCCGAGTTCTACGTCTCACTCGGCGTCGACCACGACAATATCACGATGTGTGACTCCTCGGGGATCATCACGACCGACCGGGATGATCTCAACGAGTACAAACAGCGGTTCGCCAGCGACGTACCTCCCGGCGAGTTGGCCGACGCGATGGCGGGTGCGGACGTGTTTGTCGGTCTCTCGGTTGGCGGCATCGTCTCCCAGGAGATGGTGCGGTCGATGGCCGACAACCCGATCATCTTTGCGATGGCCAACCCCGACCCTGAGATCGACTACGAGTCCGCCAAGGCCGCCCGCGAGGACGACGTGATCGTCGCCACCGGTCGCTCCGATTATCCAAACATGGTCAACAACGTCCTCGGATTTCCGTTTATTTTCCGTGGTGCCCTCGACGTGCGGGCGACCGACATCAATGAGGACATGAAACACGCCGCCGCCGAGGCCCTGGCGGAGCTGGCCCGCAAGGACGTGCCCGACGAGGTGGTCAAAGCCTACGGCGATCAACCCCTCCAATTCGGCCCCGACTACGTCATCCCGAAACCGCTTGACCCGCGCGTGCTGTTCGAGGTCGCTCCCGCGGTCGCCGAAGCGGCGATGGACAGCGGCTGTGCCCGCACCAAGATCGATGATCTCGACACCTACGCCGAACAGCTTGAAGCGCGGCTCGGCAAATCCCGCGAGATGATGCGGATCGTCCTCAACAAGGCCAAAAGCGACCCCAAGCGCGTTGCGCTCGCCGAAGGAACCGATGAAAAGATGATCCGGGCGGCCTACCAGCTTGCCGAGGAGGGGATCGCCGATCCCGTACTGCTAGGCGACGAACGCGATATCCGCCGGACGGCCGACGATCTTGGCCTCGCCTTCGAGCCGGAGGTCGTCGACCCCGGCGGCCGCGAACTCGACGCCTACGCCGACCAGCTGTATGAGCTGCGGCGTCGCAAGGGGATCACCCGCAGCGAGGCAGCCGAGCTCATCGAGCGCGACACCAACTATCTCGGCAGCGTGATGGTCGAAGCCGGCGACGCCGACGCGATGTTGACCGGACTCACCCACCACTACCCCTCGGCGTTGCGCGCGCCGCTGCAGGTGATCGGCACCGCCGAGGACGCCAACTACGCCGCCGGCGTCTACCTCTTGGCGTTCAAAAATCGCGTTGTCTTCTGTGCCGATACGACGGTCAACCAACACCCCGACGCCGACGTGCTGGCGGAGGTCACCAAACACACCGCCGAGTTGGCCCGCAGCTTCAACGTCGAACCGCGGGCCGCGATGCTGTCGTACTCGAACTTCGGCAGCGTCCGCAACGAGGCCACAGCGACCATCCGGGATGCCGTCTCACAGCTCCACGACGATAGCGGGGTCGACTTCCCGGTTGACGGCGAGATGCAGGCCGACACCGCCGTCGTTGAGGACATTCTCACCGATACCTACGAGTTCGCACAGCTTGAGGGCCCCGCAAACGTCCTCATCTTCCCGAATCTTGAGTCGGGCAACATCGGCTACAAGCTGCTCCAGCGGCTCGGCGGCGCGGCCGCCATCGGCCCGATGCTCGTCGGGATGGACAAGCCGGTACACGTCCTCCAGCGCGGCGACGAGGTCAAGGATATCGTTAATCTCGCCGGCGTCGCCGTTGTCGACGCCCAGGATTCCGACTAACAGCTATGACTCGTCGCTGTCGGTGTTTGCGGCCTCGGCGTCGCTGTCGGCGGCTTCGGCGGCGGTGATCGCGCCGAGCATCTCCCAGCCGTCGCCACCGGCGGGTTGGCGACCGACGAGGATCTCCTCGTTGTCCTCACTGGAGACAAGCCGGTAGCTGGCGTCGTCGTCGCTGCGGCTCCCCTCGGCCTGAAACTCCTGTTGGAAGAACTCCGTCCACTCGAACTCGAAGACGGCCTCGGTGCCGTCATCCAGCGTCAGCCGCACCGGGTCGGGTGTCACGTTGTGAATCCGCTTTGCGATCGGGTTGAGATCGGCCATACCCATCGTTTGGCTGCCGGCAGTAAACAACCGCCGATTACCGTTCGGCAACCGATCGGCGGCTCCGTGACCGCGCTGCGGTGCAACGCCGTTAGGTAGCTCCGCCGCAAACGCGGTGTATGACCGATCCCGAAGCGACCGACACCGACGATACCGAGGAGTACGAACGCTGGGTCAGCGAGATCAAACAGATGCGAGCCGACAAGGACGAGTTCTTCACCGACCACCCCCAGTCGCCGATCCAGCCCGAAGTCCGGGACGACTTCGAGGGGTTGGCGTACTTTGATCCCAAGCCGGCGTTCCGCGTGCCGACCCGTGTTCGCGTCTACGGGAACCCCGATCCGATCGAACTGGAGGTGACCGCCGGCCAGCCGATCCGCTACCTTCGGCGGTTCATCTTCGAGTTCGAGCTTCGGGATGAACGCCAACAGCTCGCCGGCTACCAGCAGGAAGACGAGGACACCGACACGATCTTCATCCCGTTCCGCGATAAGACGACCGGCCAGCAGACCTACCACCGCGGGCGATACATGGAGACCGAACCCGACGAGGAGCTCACAAACGGGGATACCGTCACGCTGGATTTCAACCTCGCGTACAACCCGTTCTGTGCCTACAGCGACACCTTCGCCTGCCCGCTCCCGCCCGAAGAGAACTGGCTGGATGTTGCTGTGCCGGCGGGTGAACGCACGCCGCCCGAGGCGATCGTCGAGTGACCCACCGCTGATCCTATCACGCTCTCCGACAGCCGATAGCTGGTCGCCCGACCTTCCTGCCACCGACACTGACGTGGCCTGTGAGCCTGCGGTGAACTCACCCCGGGGTCAAGCCCCGGGGCTTCCTGCTTCAACGACGCGCTTTGCACTCACAGCCTCCCGGTGAGGCGTGAGCGTAGGGAGCGCAGTCTGCACAGGCGTTGATTCGGAGCGTCCCGCCCCTAACTGCTTCAGTCCGCGAGAGAGAATATTCTTCGCCGCGTTGAGGTCGCGGTCTTCCGTATGGCCGCACGCTGGGCACGAGTGTTCGCGTACCCAGATTGGCTTGGCTGTTTCGACACCACACACAGCGCACTCTTTGGTTGTTCCTCCCGGCTTCACCTTTTCGACGTGTGTGCCGTGTATGTCAGCCTTGTACTCCAGCAGTTCGATAAACTGCGACCACGCGGCATCCTGCTTGTTCTTGGCGTTCTGGCTGGTTTCCAGCATTGGCTTCACATCCAAGTCTTCGACGGCCACAAAATCGTACTCTGTGACCAGCCACGTCGTGAGTTTGTGCTGGTAGTCTCGCACCTTCCGCTTAATTTTTCGTTTCGCTTGGGCGACTTTCCGGCGTTGGTTTTCCCAGTTGGCGGAACCGTGTTCTTTCCGGTCGAGTTTCCGCTGCTCGCGTGCGTAGCGGTCGTACTCATCGGACAGGTCGAGTGTATCAACGGACAGGTTCTCCGAAGTGTGGATGTAGCTGGTGATACCAAGGTCAACGCCCACGCAGTCCTCGGCTTCAATCTCACTGAGTGGCGGTTTCTCGGGTGTGTCTTCGACAGTGGTGACGAGTGAGACGTACCATTCGCCAGTCGTCTCTTTTTTTAGGATTACCTCGTCAATGTCCTCTGCTGGTGGTACGTCCCGGTCTGCTCGGATTTTGAACCAGCCAATCTTTTCGAGTCGGAGTCGCACGAATCGGTGGTCGCCCGTGTTGTAATCCACGTTGAAGCGACTTGACTGATTGTACGACACTGACCGAAATTCGCCTGATCCTTGCCATTGCAACCGCCCAACATCGTAGCCTTCGTTTCGGCGTTCTTGCAGCGTCTCTAGGTCGCTGTGAATTTGGCTGATAGCCTGTTGTGCGGCGTGTTGTGACGGGTCGGCAAAGGTCGGCCACTGGTCTGTCCAGTCTTTGAGTTTGCTGTGTTGGTCGTAGTCAGATGGCTTGTCGTTGTAGTCGGAGTTATAGTAGTCCCGTACGGCATGGTTACGAATCTGCCGGAGAATGTCGATCTGGTGCCACGCTTCGCTTGCCACGTCGTCGGGCAGGTATGCACGGAAGCGAAGCGTGTATTTCATCGTTGTTAGTCGAGTTTTTCAACAGTGAGTTGTAGCTGGTCGCCTTCTTCCAGATCAAGTCCTTCGCGGACCTCTTCTGGGATTGTGACTTGCCCGCGTTCTCTGAGTTTTGGGTAGCACTCCATCGAACTCATTGTTATTTATTCATACTCAACCGTAATGAAGATTGGGTGTTGTCGGCTTCAACCCCGGGGTCAAGCCCCGGGGCAGTCGCCTCGTACCGCTTGTACACAATCGCTAGTTGTCCAATCTGTCATAACGGCCCAATGGCTGACACGTAGTATTGAGTGAAAGCGGGTGAATCAGGTG
>NZ_JABEBY010000008.1:0-134083 GCF_046719765.1 Halonotius sp. F2-221B | reverse complement strand
CGCAACCTCTTCAAGCCGACCCATTACCAAATCTACTACGTCTATCGGTAAATATCTTGATTAAACACTATCAGTCCTCACCACGGGCGGCTTCGAACATCGCCAACGCCTGTTCGCGTCGCTCGCTGTGATCGACAATCGGCGCGGGGTAGTCGGGGGCAGCGTTGTGTCGCTGCGTCGGCGACGCCTCGTGCCAGCCGTGGATGATCTCGGGATCGACACCCCGTAACTCGGGGACGTATTTCGTGATGTACTCCGCATCGGGATCGTAGCGTTCGCCCTGTGTCATCGGGTTGAAGATGCGAAAATAGGGTTGGGCGTCGGTGCCGGTCGAGGCGGCCCACTGCCAGCCGCCGTTGTCGTTGGCGGTGTCGTGGTCGACCAGTTTTGCGCGGAACCAGTCGTACCCCTTTCGCCAGTCGATGAGCAGATCCTTCGTGAGAAACGAGGCGACGATCATCCGCACGCGGTTGTGCATGAACCCCTCGGCGCGCAGTTGCCGCATCCCGGCGTCGACGATGGGGTAGCCGGTTTCGCCGTCCTGCCACGCCGCCAAGAGCTCGGGGTCGTTTTCCCACTCGATCTCGTTTGCATACTCCTTGTAGTTCTGCGAAACGACCCCCGGATTGAACCACAGGACGTGGGTGTAGAACGCTCGCCAGGCGAGCTGTGATTGGAACTCCTCGATCTCCTCGCGTTCCTCGTCGCTGGCGTCGACCTTCGCGTCCTCGCTGGCCCAGTAGACCTCTCGGATACCGATTGTCCCGTATTTTAGATCCGCTGAAAGCCGCGAGGTCGAATTTCGAGTCGGATAATCACGGTCGCTCTCGTAGCGATAGATGCCATCCTCGCAAAACCGTTTGAGTCGCTTCCGGGCGGCCTCGGTGCCCGCCGTCAGCAGGTCGGCCTCCGGTTCGTCGAAACCGAGGTCGGCCAGTGTCGGCACTGAGCCGGCGTCGACGCCGAGCGCGTCGCTGTCGGCGAGGCTGTCGGCATCGGGAGCCGGATACGGCTCGTCCTTCTGGCGGTCGTGCCACTTCCGCCCGAAGTAGGTAAACACGGAGTAGGGATCGCCGTCGTTGGTCGTGATCGACCCCGGCTCGTGACAGATCGCGTCGTGGTAGGATTCGCGGGCGATGTCGGGGTCGGCGAGAGCCTGCCGGACGGCCGCGTCGCGTTCGCGCGCTACTCCCGAATAATCCTTGTTCCAAACAACGCGGTCGGCGTCGACACTCTCGGCGACATCGACGACGACCTGAGCGGGGTCGCCGTGGCGAACGAGGAGGTCACCGCCGCGCTCGCGGTACCACGCCCGTAGGTCGGCGAGTGCGTCCAGCAGGTAGGCCACCCGTGGCGCGCCAGCGTGCTCAAGGATCGCGTCGTCGAAAACGAACAGCGAGACGACGCCGTCTGTCCCATCGGTGTCGACCGCCTCGGCAGCCGCCGCCAGCGCGCGGTTGTCGGCCCCGCGGAGATCACGACGGTGCCAGTGGAGTTGCATACCCACACCACGGTTCGCCGGCTAAGGAAAGTTGCGGAGAACTGCTACGCCGAGGTCGACAGCGTCGTCAGATCGGTCGTCAGCGCGTCGCGTCGCCCATCCAGCACGCCGAATCGGTCGTCACGGCGGCGTTCCAGCCAGTACAGCAGGTGTTCGGCCCACCGCAGTTTGCGGGCTTTCATCGGCCCGACAGCCGGATCGTCGAACGCCCAGCCGAGAAACCGGAGCTCCGCCGCGCCAACAGCGTCTGCAAGATACGCCGCCCGGTCGCCGTCGGTAAAGCCGCCGAAGTTTGCGACGCTATCCCGCGGAGCCGCTTGTGTCGTCACCAGCGTGTGTTGGCTGTCGAACTGCGGGAGCCACTCCCGAACAGCGGGGATGTTGTCGCCGTGGGCGTGGGCGGCGACCGGCGTCCCTTGGAGCGTTAGCTCGCGGGCTGTCGCCGCGTTTTTGTCGAGATCGGTGACCATCAGCTCGACCGCGATACCGTGCTCCGCAAGCACGTCGACGGCGGTCGAGGCGGCGACGACGGCGTCAACGCTGTCGGGATCGAACGCGTCGAGATTGGCCGCCAGCGACGGCGCGGCACCGACAACGGCAACTGTCCCACCATTGAGGGCGGCGAGGCGGTCGTGATCAAACGGGTCGGCGAACTCGGCGGCGACATCTCGGGCGCGCTCGTCGGCCGCCCGATCGAACCCGAAATCAGCCAGTATTGTCTCGTAGATCGGTTCCCACTCGGCGAACGCAAGGCTGTCGCTCATTGGCCTGATAAAAATCCGCTGACAAGCGGGGTGCTCGTCAGCTGAGATATTGTATGGGCCGGAGTGGCATCAAGTACCCCTACCCAAATGCCGTTCCGGCGTCCACCCGTTCGTTTAGCATCATCCGGCATAAGTTTTCTCTTAACAGCACCGTTCGCTGATACGTTCCATGGTCGCGGCTAGCTGGGGTGAGTCGCCCGTAATCCGGCGCGTAAGCGATTTGAACCCGGCAGGTGTGCCAATCAATACCAGTGCGCTGTCAGACGCACCGCTGACAGCGGTCACCGTCGTCTCACTGACAGCATCGAGCAGTTGCTTCTGGCTGTCGGCACCCAACCCGGTGAGTTCGAACGTCCGGCTCACGCTGTCGTCGGCAGCCGCGTCTGCCGCGTCATACCGATCGAGATGCCGCTTGGCCTCACGCTGTGTTGTGATATCCAACTCCTCGATGGCGACACCGTCGATGGTGTCTCGAAGCCGATCACGGCTGAACTCCGCACCAATCAGTGCGGCATCCCGCGTTTCGGCCACGTCGTGGGTGCGGATGACGTGCGCGCCGCGCTCGACCGCCATCGCCGTCGCCGCCAACGAGACTGGCAAGGCACCCTCGGTGTCGCGGCCGGCCACCGAGCGGAGGAAATTCTTCCGGTTGATCGAGACCAAAATCGGGTGGCCGTAGCCGCGGAACTCCCGGAGTCGGCGGAACGTCTCGCGGTCGTCGTCGATCGTTTTCGCCTCGCTCCAGCCGCCGAAGGCGGGGTCGATGATCGTTTTGTCGGTGAGCCCATTGAGTTCCAGCGCGTCGTAGATGTCGTCGACATCCTCGATCGCCCCCGGACGTTCGAGATCCGGCGGCGAGGCCATCTTGGCGACCGCAACGTCGTAGTCCGCACAGACTGCCGGCAGCTTCGGGTCGGCAAACCCACAGATATCGTTGACCATGTCGAAGCCGCCGTCGAGGGCCGCCTCGGCGACCTCGTGGTAGCGCGTCTCGATCGAAAAGATGGCGTCGCCGGAGACGCTTTCGATCGTCTCAAGGGCCGTATCGAGGCGATCGAGTTCGTCCTCCGCGGAGAGCACCTCAAACTTTTTGTTGGCGGATTCAAGACCGATATCAACGATATCTGCACCCTCATCGATGAGTTCGCGGTCGACGTACTCGGCCGCTTCATCGGGGCTGTTGAACACACTCGGCTTGTAGGGTGATTCGCTGCTGACGTTCAACACACCCATGATCCGTGGCGGCTGGTCGTCGCCGATCTGCAGGCCGGCGGCATCGACAGTTCGCATACAACAACCACGGTAGCAGCAAGTATAGACCGTCCGGTCGTGCCGCTACCGATGGAGATTTACCGCGGCGGCGGAGCCAGTCGGTTTTTATCCGGCCCGCCGATAGTGTAGGTATGGGCAAGGTCAATGTCGGGCTTCGCGGCTGGCGGTTTGCGGAGGATGACATCTTCAACGACGACGGGATGTTCAAACAGCTTGAAGAGATCCCCACAGACGACCGTCAGCGACTCCTTCGACTCGTCTCGCTGGTCGAGGAGCCGTGTGACGCCTGCCGGCTGATTCACGGCGACGACGAGATCCACCGCGCCAGACAGGCGGCGGTCGTCTACGGCGAACCAAATGACGAGGTCGTTCTCTGTGCTGACCACGAGGCGGACTTCATCTACTGGTACCAGAACGAGGGGGGCAGCGACTACCGCGGCACCGCCGAGTTCGATGATGCCTTCGAGGAGTGGTTCGACAACGGTGGTCGCGCGCCAGACGATTTCGAGGCGGTCGAACACGTCGAGACCGACCCCGAGGGGCTGCCTGATCCGCCGGATGCCCAAGAGCTCAACGCGATGCTGTCGGAGGGGTATGAACCCGAGCGAATCGACCTGCGGGAGTACGTTGACGACGAGACAGCCGAAGCCGCCAACGACGCGCTCGCCGACGGGGTTATCGACGAGACCGACATGGACTACCCGACCGCCGACGAATGAGCAGTCACGAACCGGTTGTCGTTGTTGTCGACGCGGAAACGCCGGGCAACGTCGGCACCATCGCCCGAGCGATGAAGAACTTCGGGCTCTCGGATCTCAAACTGGTCGACCCGCCGCCGTTAGATCCTGATGGCGAGGCGTACGGCTTCGCCGGCCACGCCCGCGAGGACGTGTTACCGAACGCCGAGGAGATCACCTTCGAGGAAGTTGTTAGCAACTACCACACTGTCGGCTGTACCGCGATCACCGGCGAGGATAGTCGTCGTCACCGACGATTTCCCTACACCACACCCACCGAGTTGGCCGACACCCTCCAGACGGTCGACAGCCGGACAGCCATCGTCTTCGGCCGAGAGGGGCGAGGCCTGTACAACGAGGAGATCGAACAGTTGGATCAGATCTGCTCGATCCCTGCCAGCGACGACTACCCAGTCCTCAATCTCGGGCAGGCCGCGACAATCGTTCTCTATGAACTCCGCGATCTCACCGTCGACGAGACCCAACTGCCTGACCGTGAAATTGAGCGCGCCGCGGAAGACGACATCGAACGATTTTACGACTATTTCGCCGAGTTCCTTGCTGCCCAACGCTACAACGAACGGAAACGCGAGAAGACCCAGCGACTCATGCGCCGGCTGATCGGGCGCGCGCATCCGACAGGCCGAGAGATCCACACGCTGTTGGGCGTCCTCCGCCAGGCGACAGAGCAACTTGATCACCGACAAGCACTGTTAGACCAGTACGACGAACCCGATCGGTTTGGCGACGACACAGTCAGCGACGGCGATGCGGATCGAACGGGCGACAACGAATAGACGGAAAGAGCCTTGCCGACGCTGCTGCAAGCCGGGGTATGGAGCTGCGGGGCCTCGTCGCCAGCCTCCGGGAGAACGCCCAGGCCGCCGATGAGCGGCGACTGCTCGCACTCACCGGCGATCGTGAGGCCGGGATCGACGCTGCCTATACAGTAATCGAGGCAGCCGGCGTCGACGAGGAGGCGGTGAGTCTGGTTACGACCCGCGAGGGATTCAGATACCACCGACTTCACCCCGATCACGCCGACGAGCTTCTGGGGACAACCCGCGAGATCGTTGTCTTCGACTGCCACGAGGGATTTTCGGCCAACGCCCTCGGCCAGGTCACCGGCGCGGTCGACGGCGGCGGGCTCCTCGTGTTGTTGCTGCCACCGCTGGAGGACGTGCCGAGTGAACTCTCCGCGCTGGTCGATCAGGTCGCTGTGCCCCCGTTTTCCCGCGAGGCGGTTGGCAACCGCTTTCGACAGCGATTGGTCACAACCCTCCGACAGCATCCCGGCGTGGCAATCGTTCGGCTCACCGCCACGTCGGCACCGGCACACGATGAGACGGCGTACGAGGCCCGTATCGAACGCGACGGTCTGATCGAACCCGCCGAATCGACGCCCAATTCGGAGCCACACCTGTACACCGACACCCCGTTTCCCGACGCCGCCTACGACACCTGCCTGACGGCAGATCAAGCCCGCGCCGTCGCACAGCTGTCGGGGTTGACGACGCCGGGAACCGCTGTCGTCGTGGAAGCCGACCGCGGCCGCGGCAAATCGAGTGCGGCCGGGCTGGCTGCCGCCGCGTTGGCCGCAGATGGCCGGGACGTGCTCGTGACTGCGCCAAGCGTTGACAACGCAGCCGAACTGTTTGCCCGCGCCGGCGAACTGCTGGCGACGCTCGATTGTCTCGCTGCTGACGATTCAAGCGACTGTGACGCCGATGCAGCCGACCAAACCAAGCGGCCGCTGTCGACAACAGCCGGCGGCCGGATTCGCTTCGCGTCGCCACCGACGGCGGCCGAGTTGCCACAGTCTCCCGATATCGTCCTCGTCGACGAGGCGGCCGCGCTGCCGGTTGGGCTGCTGGAACGGCTGCTCGACGCGCCCGCGGTCGGCTTCTGTACGACTGTTCACGGTTATGAGGGTGCTGGCCGCGGCTTTGCCGTCCGGTTCCGCGAGCGACTGGCCGAATCGACGCACGACGTGATCGACGTAACACTCCAAGAGCCGATCAGATACGCTCGAAACGACCCCGTCGAGGCGTGGCTCGCGTGGACACTGCTGCTCGACGCGGAGCCGCCGGCCGACCAACTCGTCGCCGCGGCGACGCCCGACAGCGTGGACTACCGCCGGATCGATGGCGACGCGCTTGCGGGCGACGAGGGGTTGTTCCGGGAGATCGTCGGGCTGCTCGTCGCCGCCCACTACAAAACCGAACCTGATGACATCGTCCGCCTACTGGATGCGCCGAACCTCGAACTCCGCGCGCTCGTTGACGACGGTCACCCTGTTTCGGTTGCACTGCTTGCCCGTGAGGGGGGCCTCAGCAGCGACCTGCAGGCATCGATCTACGGCGGCGAGCGCGTGCAGGGCAACATGCTTCCGGACGTGTTGACCAGCCAGCTGCGAGATCCGGCCGGGGCCGCGCCGATCGGCTACCGAGTCATGCGGATCGCCACCCACCACGCCGCCCGGTCGCGCGGGCTTGGCTCGCGGCTGCTGTCGCGGTGCAAGGCGGAGTTTCAGGACGCGGTCGACTGGTTCGGCGTCGGCTTCGGCGCGACCCCGCGGCTGCTGTCCTTTTGGCGGGCAAACGGCTACCGCACTGTTCATGTCTCGGTGACGGCAAACGCGACCAGCGGCGAGCACTCCGCGCTCATGCTGTCGCCGACCTCAGCTGTCGGGCGCGAGCTCACCGATCGTCACGTCCAGTGGTTCCGCGAGCGGATCGCCTCGCAGTTGGCCGACCCGCTGGCCGGCGTCGACCCGAATGTCGTACGAGGCGCGATCGCTGCGGCGACGCTACCGGATGAGGACGGCCCGGAATCGGCTCTCGCTCTCGACGAGCGGGGCTGGCGGCTGCTGGCGGGGGTCGCTTACGGGCCGGGCACCTACGAGGCCGCACCGCACGTGTTCCGGCAGCTTGCGATGGCACAGCTCACCGAGTCGGTCGCCGACCTGTCGCCCCGCGACGAACGCCTGCTCGTCCGAAAGGCGCTGCAGGGCGCGCCGTGGGCGGCCGTTGCTGACGAACTCTGCTTCGTCTCCGAACGGGAGTGCAAACGGGCGTTCGGCTCGATTGCGAAGGCGTTCTGTGAGGCCGTCGAC
Source organism: Halonotius sp. F2-221B (assembly GCF_046719765.1). Lineage (NCBI taxonomy): Archaea > Methanobacteriati > Methanobacteriota > Halobacteria > Halobacteriales > Haloferacaceae > Halonotius > Halonotius sp. F2-221B. The sequence continues at coordinate 126,694 of NZ_JABEBY010000008.1, read as the reverse complement.
ACCGAGATCGTCGTCGATGAGCGGCGTCGCTACGAGGAGTGAGAGGGGGTATCGCCGTCCGGCCGCATCCCTTTTCGTCGTCGGCAACCCAGCGTCGGTATGGTCGAGGTGGTTCTTGTCGTCGCCATCGTGCTGCTGGTCGCCGGGATGGTCGGCAGCGTCCTTCCTGCGGTGCCAGCCGGCGGCTTCTCGCTGGCGGGGGTCTGGGTGTACGCGCTGTTCGGGAGCGAGCCGCTTGGCCCGCTGGCCCTCGGCGCGTTGACGCTGGCCGCCGTCGGCACGGTCGTCGTCGATCATGTCGGTGGCCCGGTCGCAGCGCGGCTGGGCGGCTCCTCAAATCGAACCGCCATCCTCGCGGGGGTCGTTGGATTCGTCCTGCTGTTCGTGCTCGGCCCGGTCGGCATCATCGTCGGCGTCGTCGGCACCGTCTTCGCTCTGGAGGTATCCGAGGGGGCCGACGCGGAGACCGCAGCGCGGCGGGCTGTCTACACCGCCGCAGGTGTGTTGGGCTCGGCACTCGCTCAGCTACTGTTGACGGGGACGATCCTCGTCGCCTTTGTCGTCGCCGTCGTCGTGTTCTGAGCCACACCAGCGATCCGGGCGTGAGCAAACACGGCGTTTATTCGCGCTGCGATGTTCTGTCGGGGTATGTTGACGTTCATCGGGTTGGGACTGTACGACGAAGACTCGATCACCCGCGAGGGCGAGGCGGCACTCCAGGCAGCCGACCGTGTCTTTGCGGAGTTCTACACCAGCCGGCTGCTCGGAGCCGATGTCGCCGATCTCGAAGCCCACCACGACACCGAGATCGAGGTGCGCGACCGAGCGGGCGTCGAACAGAACCCCGAGCCGATTCTGCAGGCTGCCGAGGACGGCGACGCCGTCTTTCTCACCGCAGGCGATACGATGATCTCGACGACCCACGCTGATCTCCGGGTGCGGGCGGCCGACCGCGGGATCGACACCCGCGTGATCCACGGCGTCACCGCCGAAACCGCCGCCAGCGGGCTGACCGGCCTGCAAAATTACCGGTTCGGCAAGGCGGTCACGCTGCCGTTTCCCGGCCTGCACGGCGCGGGAAACGTCCCGCCCAGCGTGATCGAAAGCATCGACGCCAACCGCGAGCGGGGGCTGCACACGCTCGTCTATCTCGACATCAAGGTCGACAGCCACCGCGATCTGGCCGCGCTCGACACTGACGACCCGTATATGCGAGCCGATTACGCCGCCGAACTGCTCGCAACCGACTGGCAAGATGAACTCGCGGTCGTCGTCGCTCGTGCTGGGAGTCCTGATCCTGTTGTCGTCGCTGATCGGCTGTCAGCGTTAGCGGAACAATCCTTTGGCGAGCCGCTGCATCTCCTCGTGATCCCTGGCGACCTCCATCACGTCGAGGCCGACGCGCTGGAAGCATTGGCCGGCGCACCAGACGAGTTACTCTCTACAGAATCGAATCGGTGATTCAGTCGCTGTGGCGGGCACCGGGCTGTTCGGCGACCGGCTCGCGTGGCAGCTCCAAGGCGGCCTGCAGGTCGTGATCCTCGCCGGTGATGAGGTAGAGCACATCCTCCAAGACAGTCAACAGCTCCGGAAGCTCACGGACGACAAGATAGGTGATCGCCATGAGCGCGACGACCGCCCCGAGTTGGCTGAGAATGCGGTCGGAGACAAGGAACGAGACGCGATAGGGGTTCGTCTCGCCAAACAGGAACAGCACCGCATCGGGGAACCAATGCATCAGCTGGTTGCCGGCGGCGATCGAGATGAAGGCGGTGCGGAACACGTTGAGCACGAAGATGATCGGGACGGCCACCGCCAGCGCGCGGAGCTTTCGGGTGAGAGGTGCTCTCACAGCCGCGATCAGGCCACTGAAGACGGCGATGCTGCCGAGGCCGGTACATGCCAAGACAATGTAGACGTTGTAGATGTGGCCGTCGCTCAGCGTCCACTGGTAGGTCGCCATGAACCCCTCGGGGCTCTCGACGAGGGCAGGCGAGTAGCCCGCCGCCGAGATGATCCAGCCGGTGATGACAGTCGTCACTTCGATCAGATACTGGCGGGGAGCCGGCAGCGAGAGCCCACCGACCGTGATCGCCGGGATGGTCTCGAAGGGAAGATAGATGAACCCCATGACGGCGATCGCTCGCGAGAGGACAAACAGCGTTGTCCGGCCGGTATACAGCTCGTAGGCCGCATAGAAGCAGGCCGGCGCGCCGATCAACGCCAGCAAGGCCTCAACGAAGCTCTGGTGTTCGAACCACCAGAACGGCACCGAGTTGAGCCAAAACAGCCCGAAGCCGATCCAGGCGGTTGTTGCGGTCACCCGCGCCTGCTGCATGAGATCGGTTCCTGAGCGGCGGCCGTACCACTCGGTGAGGCCGGCGGCCGCAAACAGCAGCATGACAACCCAGATCAGCGCGTCCGACAACACCCCCATGGTGAACAGCTGGTCGCTGAGCCATGTGAGCGGGGAGCCGGTCATATCAGGCGGAAGGAGACAGTCTCATAAATCCCTTATCCTTGTGTGCGTGGGTGCTGACCAGGCGAGTTAGTCCGCCGCGCGCTTGACGGTCATCACCGGCAGCTCGGTGTTTTGGATCACGCGTTCGGCGACACTCCCCATCAGGAGCCGATCCATCCCTGTGCGGCCGTTGGTGCCCATCACGATCGTATCAGCACCAACATCCTCGGCGTAGGTGGTGATGGTCTGGCCGGGCGCGCCCTCTCGGATGCTGACGACCGTGTTGATCCCCTCGGCGTTCGCCATGTCGGCGACATCGTCGGTGATGCGTTCGCCCTCCTCTTGGAGTGTCCCTTTGATATGGTCGCTGCCGAGTTTGGGGGCCATCTGGCTCACGCGCTCGTGGTCGACGACGTAGAGGATGTGCATGTCGGCATCGTGTTTGTCCGCCAAATCGATCGCGTGAGTGGCAGCTTCGGTTGCCGCCTCACTTCCATCAGTCGGAAACAGCACCGTCTCGTACATGTCTCAACGTTTCTCTCAGCCGTTGTGAATTAATCGGTTTGGCGACCTCGTTGGATGTCCCACCGCATAGATCGTGCCCACGGATCACAACCGTTAGCATCGCCGATCGCAAACAGGAATCGTGAACGAGTTCGTCGACTGGCTGCGAGCGCGCCCACACTACGACGGCCAGATTGTCGCCCACCGCACCCTCCCAGCACGCGAGGCCACCTTTGCCGATATTGATCTCGAACCCCGCCTCGAATCCGCCCTCGCCGACCGCGGGATCGACGACCTCTATGAGCATCAGGCCACCGCGATCAACGCGATCCGCGACGGCGACAACACCGTTATCGCCACCGAAACCGCCAGCGGCAAGAGCCTCTCGTACACCGTGCCGGCCTTCGAGCGCGCGATGGATCACGGCGGCCGAACCCTCTATCTCGGCCCGCAAAATGCGCTGATCGCCGACCAAGACGACACGCTGTCGGAACTCGCCCACGACCTCGGTTTTGGCAGCCGCGTCTCGGTCGCACAGTACACCGGCCGCCTGTCGGACAGCGAAAAGCGAGATGTCCGCGACCGCCGGCCGACCGTCCTGCTCTCGAACCCGGATATGCTGCATTACGCGCTGCTGCCCTATGCAAACCGCTTGTGGGAGTGGTTCTTTTCCTCGTTGGAAACCGTCGTCATCGACGAGATTCACGGCTACCGCGGCGTCTTCGGGACGCAGGTCGCCCTCGTGCTTCGGCGACTCAACCGGATCTGTGAGCGATACGACAGCGACCCGCAGTTCGTCTGCTGTTCGGCGACCATCGGCAACCCGGTCGAACACGCCGCCAGAATCACCGGCCGCGACGAGTCGACCTTTGCGCTCGTCGACGACGACACCAGCGCGCGCGGGCCGCGACACTGGCTGCTGTGGAACCCACCCGAGTACGACGACCCACAGCGCGGCCACGGCTCCGGTCGGCGGCGGTCGAGTCACACCGAGTCGAAATCGCTGTTCGTTGATCTCGTCGCCCGCGGCTACCAGACGCTGGCGTTTACGCGCGCCCGCCAAGCCGCCGAGCAGTACGCCACCGAGAGCGCGGACGAACTCCACAATCGTGGCGAGCGCGACCTCGCAAGCAAGATCCGCGCCTATCAGGCCGCACTCAACAACGACACCCGTCGACAGATCGAAGCCGACCTCCAGTCCGGCGACCTGCGCGGCATCTGGAGTACGAACGCTCTCGAACTCGGCGTCGACATTGGGGGTCTCGACGCGGTGATCCTCGACGGCTACCCTGGCACGCGGATGTCGGCCTCCCAGCAGGCCGGCCGGGCGGGTCGCGGCACCGATCCCGCGCTCGTCGCGTTCGTCGGCGGCGAGGATCAACTCGATCAGTATCTGATGAACCACCCCGACGAGTTCTTTGAGGCCGACCCCGAGCAGGCCATCGTTGATCCCGACAACCGCGAACTGCTGGCGGATCACGTTGCCTGCGCCGCGGCCGAAAACTGGCTGTCAACCGACGACGAGGCTCACTTTGGTGACGATTTTCCGGACGTTGTCGCCGAACTCGGTGAGGACGGTCGGCTCAACCGCCGCGAGACGGATGCCGGCATTCGCTGGCTGCACGACGGCGACGGCAGCCCACAACACGAGATGAGCCTCCGAACTGTCGGCGACCGCGAGATCCGCCTCATGGACGCTCGCAACAACGACGTGATCGCCACGCTCGGCTTCGACGACGCCCTCCGGGACGCCCACCGCGGCGCGATCTACCACCAGCAGGGCCAGACCTACGAGGTGACCGACCTCGATCTCGACCGCGATGTCGCCGAACTCCAGTCCTCGTGGGCCGACTACTACACACAGGTGCTCTCGGAGAAATCGGTCGTTGTCAACGAGGATCTTGACACAAAATCGCTGCCGTACGCGACGGGTGACGCTGCTGCTGACGCCGATGACGACGCCGAGGCAACCGTCCATTTCGCCGATGTCACCGTCACCGAGCGGATTACCGGCTTCCAGCGAAAAGATCGTCGCACGGGCGAGGTCATCGGCGAGGAATCACTCGACCTCCCCGAAACGACGCTGCGAACAAAGGCCCTCTACTTCACCGTCCCGCCAGCGGTCGAACGCGAACTCCGAGAGGCGCACTCCGACTGGGCGTTCAACGGCGGTATCCACGCCGCCGAGCATGGCATGATCTCGCTGTTCCCGTTCATGCTGCTCTGTGACCGCGGCGACATCGGCGGACTGTCGATCCCACACCACCCCCACACCGAGCGGGCGACTGTCTTCATCTACGACGGCTACCCTGGCGGCGTCGGCCTCACCGAAGCCGGCTTCGAGGTCGTCGAGGAGTTGATGACGCGCACGGCCCGGCTGATCGATGACTGTGACTGTGCCGACGGCTGTCCAGCCTGCGTGCAGTCGCCGCAGTGCGGAAACGGGAACGAACCGCTGTCGAAATCGCCGGCTGTGACGCTACTGCAAGAACTGACTGCGGCGTCATCGACAGTGGAGCAGTAGGCAGCACAGTTCGCGTTCGTCTCAGCCGCGCAGAACCATTTCGGCGTAGGCGGTGGCGATCCGCTTCATTGTCGCCGCGTTCAGGCGGGCGTGCATCGCGCGAACGTCGCCATGCGCGATCCGGTAGGTCGCCCACAGTTCGAGGAACGACTGCGTCAGCAGTTCGCCACTCGCCGGTTCGTCAGCTTCGATGGTGACGGCGTAGGGATGCTCGCCGTAGCGGTCGCTGCTGGTCAGCGCGGCGACGGTGTAGCGATCCCCGTAATCCGGGCACTGCTCGTCGGAGACGACGACAGCGGGACGCGACGGTCGGCGGTCGTACGGATCGGGGATCGACACAACCGCTCCATGGCTGTAGGTCATCGATTAGGCCTCGTCGTTGGCCTCCTGATTCGAAACGAGTGTCTCGGCGTCGGTATCGTCGGTCTCACCGCTGGCGGGCTCGTCGCCGGGATCGAGTTCCGAGAGTTGTTCCTCCCAGCCGGCGTTGGCGTAGGCGTCGTCCGGTGCATCATCGAACAGATCGACAGCGGCGTCCAGTGATTCCAGTCGGTGTTTGAGCGATTCGACGCGCTCCGGATCGACGTAATAGGCTCCCTGCGACCGACTGACGAGCCCTTTCTCGTGGAGTCGGCTCATCGTTTTCGAGGCACTGCCCTCGGTAATCTTGGTTTCGGCGGCGATCTCCGACGGGGTAAAGCCGTAGTCGTGGTTGGCGACGAGGAACCGCAGTGCGGCGTGTTCGTTCGTTTCGGGGGTGACCGGAAACGGCTCCTCCCGGCGGAGTTCGTCGACGTGGTAGGGCATTTATGTCCCTTGTTGTCTCTCTATGTCATTAATACTTTCCGACAGCGTGAGGATGCTAAACGGGTTCGATGCGGCTGGTGACCGAAATCCGTCCCGCGTTAGGGTGCCAACACGAACGAAATACCCCGTAAGATTTGAAGTATTACACCAAGTATTACCACAAATGAGCGAGTCAACGCGTGTCACGGACAAGGGCCAGGCGACGATTCCGAAAACCCTCCGTGAGAAATACGATCTGGAACCCGGCGACGAGGTGGTGTGGGTAGATACGGACGATGGAATCGTGGTGAAAAAACGCACGCAGGGGAGTGGTCGTGGGATGCTTGTTCCCGAGGATACTCCTCAGGAGACGCGGGAGGCGGTCGCCGAGGAGCTGGCGACTCGCCTGCGAGACCGTCGTGACTGGAACTACGAGGATAGGTAGCGGAGTTGTGTGTTGTTGATACCGGCTACCCAGTCGCTTGGAGCGGAATCGACTGCTATGTGATCATGAACAACAAAAACAGTCAGTAACGACCGACAGCGCGCTACGAATTACTCGTCTTTCTCGCTGTCGGCGTCGTCGGCGTCCTCGAAGTCGGCGTCGACGTACTCGTCACCCTCGCCGTCGGCACCGGCCGCGCCGCCTGCGCCGGCACCCTCGGGGCCGAAGCCGCCTTCAGGGCCGCCCGCGCCGCCGGGACCGGCCTGTGCCTGCTGGGCCTGTTGTTCGTACATCTGTTTGCCGATCTCCTGCAGTTGCTCGGAGAGGTTCTCGGTGACCTCCTGCAGTTCCTCGGTCTCGGCGTCATCGTCTTCGAGGACTTCCTCGACGTCCTCGATAGCGTCCTGGATGTCGGCTTCGAGGTCGTCGTCGACCTGTTCTTCGTTCTCTTCGAGTAGCGATTCCGCGCGCTGGATCGCGCCCTCGGCCTCGTTGCGGGCCTCGATCCGTTCGCGGCGTTTCTCGTCCTCTTCGGCGTGCTGTTCAGCCTCCTCCTGCATGCGCTCGACTTCCTCATCGGAGAGGCCCGCGCCGCCCTCGATAGTGATCGACTCGGCGTTGCCCGAGCCCTGATCCTCCGCGGAGACGTTGACGATGCCATCGGCGTCGATGGAGAACTCAACCTCGATCTGCGGCGTGCCGGCGGGGGCCGGCGGAATCCCCGTCAACATGAACTCCCCGAGCAGTTCGTTCTCGTCGGCGATCTCGCGTTCGCCCTGGAAGACCCGCACCTGCACGGAGGTCTGGTTGTCGGCCGCCGTGGTGAAGACCTTCGAGGCGTCGGTCGGGATCGTCGTGTTCTTATCGATGAGTCGCTCGAAGAGCCCGCCTTTGACCTCGATCCCCAGCGAGAGCGGCGTCACGTCGAGCAGAACGATGTCGTCAACGTCGCCGGCGAGGACGCCACCCTGAATCGCCGCACCGAGCGCGACGGCTTCGTCGGGGTTGACGTTTTTCTTCGGCTCCTGGCCGACGAGTTCTTCGACCTTTTCGGAGACTTGGGGCATCCGGGTCGAGCCGCCGACGAGGATGACCTCGTCGATGTCGCCTTTCGATTTGTCGGCATCGTCGAGGGCCTGCTCGGTCGGTTCGACCGTCCGCTGGATCAGGTCGTTGGTGATGTTCTCGAACGTGGCTCGGGTGATCGACGTTTCGAGGTGGACTGGCCCCGAATCGGTCGCCGTGATGAACGGGAGGTTGATATTCGCCTCTTTGCGGGAGGAGAGTTCGATCTTCGCCTCCTCGGCGGCCTCCTTGAGTCGCTGGAGGGCCTGCCGGTCGTCCCGCAGGTCGATCCCGTGGTCGTCCTCGAACTCGTCGGCGAGATGGTCGATGATCGCCTGATCCCAGTCATCGCCGCCGAGGTCGTTGTCCCCGTTGGTGGCGACCACATCGTAGACGCCGCCGCCGAGCTCGAGGACGGAGACATCGAACGTGCCGCCGCCGAGGTCGTAGACCAAGACCGTTTGATCGGATTCGTCGTCGAGACCGTAGGCCATCGAGGCGGCGGTCGGCTCGTTGACGATGCGTTCGACCTCGAAGCCGGCGATCTCACCGGCATCTTTCGTCGCCTGTCGCTGCCGGTCGTTGAAGTACGCCGGCACCGTGATGACGGCTTTCTCGACATCGTGGCCGAGATACTCCTCGGCGTCGCGTTTGATCTTCTGGAGGATCATCGCCGAGATCTGTTCGGGCGTGTAGCTCTCGTCGTCGATCTCGACCTCATAATCCTCCTCGCCCATGTGGCGTTTGATCGACTGGATCGTCTTTTCGGGGTTCTGCACTGCTTGGTTCTTCGCCGGCTTGCCGATCAGTCGCTCGCCGTCATCGTCGAAGGCGACGACCGAAGGGGTCGTCCGGTCGCCCTCGCCGTTGACGATGATCTCCGGGTCGCCACCCTCCATCACTGCAAACGCGCTGTTCGTGGTGCCAAGGTCAATACCGAGAATCTTCTCACTGGCCATCTTGGCCTGAATTACCGCCTTGGATCGGTTAAAGGTTACTAGACACGCCGACACAAACGAACCGACGACAACCTCGCAGTCTTGCGATTAGGTGGTTTTCCGAATCCAGGTAGTCGGTGTATTTAAATAAACCGCAAGATCACCACTGTTGCTCTCGCCGACGGGTACTGCCGGCTCAGTCGTCGCTGCTGACGGTCACTCGTGCCGGCTGGAGCACCTTACCGGCCATCTCATAGCCCTGCTGATAGACGTCGGCGATGGTGCCCGCAGGCTCGTCGCTGTCGACACGCTGCATGACCTCGTGGCGTTCGGGATCGACCTCTTCGCCGGCCTCGGGGGTGATGAACGCGACATTTTCGTCTGTGAGTGCCCGGTCGAAGGCTTCCAGCGTCGACTCCACACCAGAGCGGATGTCAGCATCGGCATCCTGGTCGAGTGCGCGAACGAGATTGTCTCGGACATCAGTTAGCCGTTCGACCAGATCCTCGGTCGCCCGCGCCTTCATCTCTTCCTGTTGCTTTTTCGTCCGTTTCTTGTAGTTCTTGAAGTCGGCTCGCGCCCGCGAGAGTTTCTCGGTTAGCTCGTCGATCTCGTTGTTCTTCTCGGCGACATCGTCCTCCAGCGATTCGATCCGCGATTGGAGTTCGGTCGCCGGCGCGGTCAGTTCCTCGTCGCTGTCGGTGATTTGGGTTACGAGTTCGTCCACGGTAGCATCCTCGACGGCAGCGTGCTCGTCGTCGGGCGATTCAGCTGAGTTGTCGGTTGCTGGATCCTCGGCTGGAGATTCCTCGGTTGCCTCGGCAGCGTCGCCGGGCTCGGTTTCGTCGGCCGCAGCGTCCGTCTCGGAGTCCGATTCCTCGACCGCGGCTGCGTCATCACTCATACCTCCACCCAGACGCTTTGACGGCTTAAGGGTTCAGAACCCTACTGATACATTCGGATCGGCTCGGCGCGGCTGCTCTCCTCGCTGGCCTGCTGCATCCGTTTGAGCAGCTGTTTGCGGGCCTGCTCGATCTCTGCGGCCTTGTCGGTGAGATCGCTCGTCTCGATGTCGACCCCGGCAATCGGCTCAATCCCGCCTTCGATCACAGTTTTGGCGGCGTCGGGATCGGGGAACTGTGGGTCGGATTCGACGATACATCCCACCGCTGTCGTGTCATTTTCGAGGGCATGCGACAGCAGCGCGCCGGTCGGCCCCGAGACCATCCCCATCTCGGCGGGCGTGTCGATGTCGGTCGTCGCCAACTGTTCGGTTCCGCCGCCGGTGCCAACGCCGTACAGTGCCGGCCCCTCGCCGTCCTCGTCGCGCTGTCTCGGCAGGCCGGAGATATAGACTGGCAGGATGTCTTCCTCGGTGAACCAGCCGGTCACGCAGTCGGCAAAGGCGTTTGCGGCAGCCGGGTTGATCGGCACATCACTCTGGAGGGCGAGGAGCTGCCGGTCGCTGTCGACGTAGAGCCGTACCGGCGTCACCAACTCGCTGCTGTCGGGTTGGTAGGTTGCCACCGGTGGGATCCCCTCGCAGTGAACGTTGGCGTAGTGCGTCATCTCCAACTGCTCGATCAGGTGGTCGACGATGATCTTGCCGACCAACCCGACGCCGGGGAAGCCTTCGATGAGCGTCGGGCTGTCAAGGGCGACATCGTCCAGTTGGTGCTCGATACGAGCCATATAGGGTCGACAACAGCGATCCACCTAATCGTTGGTGTCGCTCCGACGCCGGTCGACCTCTGGTGACACGGAGCGAAACCGACAAACCGGGTGCCGCGAAAGGCCGGGTATGAACCCCTTAGAGCGGTACGCCCCGCTCGTCGAGGACACTGACGCTTTTTTCGAGGCGTGCGAGCGACCACTGCCCTCGGTCGTCCGCGTCAACACGATCAAGGCCAACCCCGAACGCGCTCGGCGTGCGCTCGATGACGAAGGCATCGAGTACGAGCCTGTCGAGTGGCACGACGGCCTGCTGCGGCTGCCCGACGCGTCGCCGGGGACGAATTGGCCGTATTTTCACGGCTGGCTCCACGGCCAGGAGGAGGTCTCGGCGGTGCCCGCGCTCGCGCTCGATCCGCAACCCGGCGAAAGAATCTGGGATAGCTGCGCCGCCCCGGGCAGCAAGACGACCCAGCTGTCGGCGATGATGGACGACCGTGGGGTCGTCGTCGGCAACGACAACAACCTTGGGCGGCTCTCCTCGTTGCGACACAACGCCGAACGGCTGGGCGTCACGAATCTCGTCGTCACCAAACAGGACGGCCGAAACTACTCACTGAAGCCGTTCGGCTTTGATGAGTTCGACCGCGCCATCGTCGACGCGCCGTGTTCCTGTGAGGGGACGATCCGCAAGAACCCCGACACCCTCGACCAGTGGACGCTGGAGCACGTTCACAGCGTCGCAGCAGTACAAAAGGGCATCCTCTCGCGGGCCGTGCAAGCGACCAAGCCGGGCGGGACGGTCGTCTACTCGACCTGTACGTTCGCGCCCGAAGAGAACGAAGCTGTCGTCGATCACGTGCTTGAAACCGAAGACTGCAAGATCGTTGACTTCGACTGCCCGCTCGATTCGGTTTCCGGTGTCACCGAGTGGGAGGGCGACAGCTACGATCCGAGTGTCGAGCAAACCCATCGGATCTACCCGCATCTCAACGACACCGGTGGCTTCTACTGTGCGAAACTGGAGGTGACAGCATGAGCGACGACGAGAACGAAAACGTCGGCCAGCAGTTCGGCCGTCTGCCGGCGACCGCGGCCGACCGCGAGGTCGAAGGCCGGGCGTCCCGCGAGGAAGTCCTCGACTTTTTTGCCGACCGCTTTGGCATCGACCCGGCCGTCTTCGCGGACTTCACGTTCTGGGAGAAAGGCAAAGGCAAGATCTGGATCTTCGCCGACGACGCGCCGACGCCGATCCGCGTCGAGGGCCTCGGGATGACCGTGTTGCGAACCCGGCAGGAACACTGGAAGCCGACCCAGAGTGCGATCCAGCGGTTCGGCGGCCACGCGACAAAAAACGTGATCGAACTCGACGGCGAGGCCGCCGCAGCGTTCGTCCGCGGCGAGGATCAGGAACTCGACTGGGATGGCGACTGGGGGTATCTGATCGCGGCTCACGAAGTCGGGGTCGGGCCGGAGGGCCGACCAGTGCGAGACGGCACCGCCGTCGAGCGAGGCGAGCGCGAACCCATCGGTGTTGGTCTGTACGTGTACGGCGAGTTGCGGTCAACTGTGCCAAAAGGAAATCAAGAATCGTTGTCGCCGCTGTCGGCCGATTAGGTGTCGTTGTTGAGCGCGCGACTCGTAATTCGGTCGCCGTAGCGGTGATACAGCAACGTGAGCGCGATGCCGGCCGGCGACCAGCGGTAGGCGAGGGCGGCGACGCCGAGCAGCAGCGCGCCGAGCCGCCGATTTCCGCCGAGCACTGCGCGGAGGCCGGTGACGACGACGGAGAGCACACTGAACAGTCGTGTCCACCGTGAGGCGAACAGGTTGGAGAGCACCATAGCCTTGCTTCGGGACGACGATAGAAAAGCAATCGTGTCAGTCGTCGCTTTCGTGTTCTCGGTCTTCAAGCGTTCCACCTGAGAGGCCGTCCCAGACGACACGGTAGCCGACCGCCGACAACACCGCGCTGGCGTCGGTGATGCCGTAGTCGGCGATGATCGACTCGGCCTCGTCGAACGACTGGCCGGCCTCGATCTCATCGTCGATCTCGGCCAGCACGGCGGGCCGGACGAGCCACTGACCGACGCGGGTGTGCGCCGGGAATGATCGCTCGTCGACCACGTCGGTCGCAACGCCGTATTCGGCGGCTAGGTCGTCGAGTTCGATCACGTCGGTGTCAGGGTGGAGTTCGTCTGGAAGATTGTCGCCGGCCGCCGCGGTGAGATCGGCCTCGTACTCACGGAGTACGTCAACAACGTCTTTGACCCGAACCGTGCCGGAGTAGGGGATCGCGCGGTGATCCTCGGCGGCGATCTCTTCGCCGACGCCCAGCGACTCGTCGACGGCGACGACGAGCTCCACATCCTCGACGGTGGCAAGCTGGCCGAGCTTTTTTTCGACGTACTCCGGCGTCCAAAACCCCATCACCTCGAAATACACCCGAAAATCGGCGAATCGGTAGTCGAAGGCGAAATCCGGGATCATCACGTTCGACCCGGTTTCCAGCAGATCGGGCTCGCGCTGAAGTTCCCAGTTGAGATCGAGGGCTTCAAACCGGGCGGCGAAGTCGCGCTCGACGCCGCTGTCGTAGCTTGGCTCGGCAACGGGATCGACACCCGGCACCGACACGTCGTCAGCGCGGAGTGTCATCTCGCTGTCGGTGCCGTGGTCGTCGACAGTCGCCGTCAACTCCCACTCGTTCGTGGCCGCGACCGACCGCAGCAGGCGAGCGAAAGCGGTGCCGTATCGCCTGGTGCGCCGAAAGAGCCGGTCGGGGCCGGTGACGACGACCGTTCGCTGATCGGCCAGCGGGCTGTCGCTGTCATCCGCGTCGTCGCCGTCGATCGCGTCGCTGTTGGGCTGTTCGATCTCGTACATCAGCCCGAGTCGCTTGACCGCCGTGATCAACGCTCGCGGGTCGTCGCTTTTGAGTCGCACCTCGGTCGCGTCGAACAGCGCGGTCTGGGCGAGCGACAGGTTGTACTGCTCGATGAGTGTGTCAGGATCCCACCGGGAGTCGAAGGCGGCGAGTCGTTGATTGCAGTCGCGGTCGGCGTACAGCGAGGATTCGATGGCATCGGTCTCGACCGCGAGGTCGTCGGCCGCCTGCGCGATCGCCTGCTCGCGTTCGTCGTCGCTGGCGACGCCGACGGCCTCGGCGGCCTCGAAGGCGACCCGGCGGGCGCGCTCCGGCGGCAGTGATGCGTCGGTCTCGAACTCAGCCTCCCGGTCGAGCAGCGCGGCGAACCCGCGAACGAGTTTGAACTCCTCCTTCTCGCGTTCGATGGCTTCGACCGCTTCGTCGAGCGTCCCCCGTGTTTCGCCGACGTGGCCTTGATAGGTGCCGATGAGTTTCGCCGCCAGGGGGCGGGCCTCCCGGCCAATGAACTCGGGGCGGTAGCAGCCGCCGCGGCGGGAGACACGGAGGAGATCCTTCGTCAGCACGCCCTCGCGTTCGTCGCGCGGTGGTAAAAACGCCCCGAGGCACAGACCGGTCGTGCCGAGGATGGCGCAACCGGAATCAGCCGAGTTTAAGGGCAGCGACCGACAGCATCGGGTATGGAAAACCGAACCTACACCGCGGATGCTGAACCCGGCGAGACGGCCACAGTTGCCGGCTGGGTGCACGAGCTCCGCGACCTCGGCGGCATCGCCTTTCTGATCCTGCGCGACACCACAGGCAAGATTCAGATCAAATTTGAGAAGGACGAGATGGATGACGACCTCGTCGAGACCGGGTTGAACGTCGCCCGCGAGAGCGTGATCTCCGTGACCGGCGAGGTCGACGAGGAACCGCGCGCACCCACGGGCGTCGAGATTACGCCCGACTCGGTCGAGGTCATCGCCGAAGCCGACACCGAACTCCCGCTCGATCCCTCCGGGAAGGTCGACGCCGAACTCTCGACGCGGCTCAACAACCGCACGCTTGACCTCCGCAAGGAGGAGGTACAGGCGATCTTCACGATCCGCGCGGAGATCCAACACGCCGCCCGCGAGACGTTCCGCGAGCTGGACTGTACCGAGATCAACACGCCGAAGATCGTCGCCACCGGCACCGAAGGCGGCACCGAACTCTTCCCGATCACCTACTTCGGCGAGGAAGCGTTCATGAACCAGAGCCCACAGCTGTTCAAACAGCTGATCGCCGGCTCGAACGTCGAACGCGTCTTCGAGATCGGCCCGATCTTCCGCGCCGAGGAACACAACACGCCGCGACACCTCAACGAGGCGACCTCCATCGACTTCGAGGGGGCCTTCTGCGATCAAAACGAGGCGATGGACGTGGCCGAGGCCGTCGTCACCGCCGCCTACGAGGCCGTCGCCGAAAACTGTCAGGACGAACTCGACGCGCTCGGGCTTGCCGAGGAGTTCGAAGTCCCCTCAGGCGAGTTCCCACGACTCAGCTACGAGGAGGCCATCGAGCGCATCAACGCGACCGGCGAACTCGACGAGCAACTGCTGTGGGGCGACGACCTGCCGACCGAAGGCGAGGTCGCCCTCGGCGAAGACGTGGGTGAGCACTATTTCATCACCGACTGGCCCAGCGAGATCAAACCGTTCTACATCATGGATCAGGACGACGACGACCAGCTTTCGACGGGCTTCGACCTGATGCACCCGCGGATGGAACTCGTCTCCGGCGGCCAGCGTGAACACCGCTACGACCACCTGATCGAAGGGTTCGAACAGCAGGGTCTCGACCCCGAGGCGTTCGACTACTACACGAAGATGTTCAAATACGGGATGCCGCCGCACGCCGGCTTCGGGCTTGGCGGCGAGCGACTCGTGATGACGCTGCTCGGTCTCGACAATATTCGTGAAGGTGTGCTGTTCCCGCGGGATCGACAGCGGCTGTCGCCGTAGGGAGCCGTCGGTCACCGGAGGGCACTGCGACCACCAACACATGGTATCGGAAAACGATTCCTCGGCGACGGCGTTCGTGCCGGGCCACATCACCGGCTTCTTCAGCGCGCATACGGCCGCCACCTGCGCGCAGGCGGGCAGCCGCGGGGCTGGGATCACGCTCTCAGACGGCGTCGAGGTGACTGTTGCCCCCGGCAGCGGCTGTCGACTCAACGGCGACGACGTGTCGATCACCGCCGTCGACGACGTTTGCACTCGCCTCGGCGTCGATGCCGCGGTCGACGCCACCACGTCGCTGCCGGTCGGCGCGGGGTTCGGCGTCTCCGGTGCGGTCGCCCTCGGCACCGCGCTCGCCGCCAACGCCATTTTCGACTGCGGGAAGACCGAAAACGAGCTGATCACACTGGCTCACTGTGCGGAGGTCGAAGCCGGCACCGGCCTCGGCGATGTGGTCGCCCAAGCCCGCGGCGGGCTGCCGATCCGGATCGATCCCGGCTCACCGAGTCACGGCCGCCTTGATGGGCTGCCCGCTCGACCCCGCATCGAATACGTCACCTTCGGCGAGGTGTCGACCGAGGAGGTTCTCGCCGGCGACACCGACGGCCTCACCCTCGCGGGCGAATCGGCACTCAGCCGGCTGCTGGAACGACCGACCGTCGAGCAGTTCATCGCCGTCTCCCGGACGTTCGCCGAGGAGGCCGATCTGTTGACCGACGAGGTCGCTGACGCTATCGCCGCCGTCGACGACGCTGGCGGCGATGCCGCGATGGCGATGCTCGGTAACACCGTTTTTGCGACCGACAAGGGGCTCTCAGCGGCGGGCTACGACCCACAGCGGTGTCGCACCGACGCCTGCGGGGCTCGGCTCGTCGACGAGGAGTGACGACGCCAAAACCGCGGTGTCTACGCGCCAGAAGACCTATTCGTTCGCCCGTGGAAACGGAGGCATGTCTTTTCGCCCGGCTGCAACAATAGGACGTGTTCGGTGACTCATGTCGTCACCACGGCTCCACCTCAACCGTCGCAGTCTACTCACGTCGCTCGGTATCGCCGGAACGGCGTCGCTCGCTGGCTGTTCGGCGAGCGAGCCCGCGCCGGATCGCAGCACCACCACACTGAGCGAGGAGCGCACCCGCGCGCTCGCCGAGGCGTACGCCCCGACGCTGTACTTCGACGAGGCCGAGAAATGGTTCCCGACTGATCCCCGAACCTACGAGTCCGAGCAGGACGGCGAGCCGGTCGTCGACGGTTTCGACGCGCTCAACGACTATACTGCGGCGTCGAAGGACGCCGAGTCGCCGCCCGAACTCACGATGTTCTACCACGGCATCTCGTATGAGGACTCGCCGCTTTCGGTCGTCCAGTTTTGGTATTATTCGGCGTTCGACCAGTTCACGACCAATTTCCACTGGCACGACTGGGAAGTCCTCCACGTATTCGTGGACACCGAAACCGAGGAGCCTCAACTCTATGTTGCCAGCTCTCACTCTCGTAAGGTTCCCAACAATGAGTTCCTTGATCCCGATCCCGACACCCAACCACGGATTCTCTCCGAGTTGGGCTCACACTCCAGCGCGCTGTCTGTCAACGAGATCGCCGATCGGTTCCAACGGCTCTCGGTCGACGGCGCGCTCGCCGACATCACCAACAGTGCTATCGAGACCATTCAGGACGTGGTCAACCTCCCGATTGCCTACGGCCTCCCCCGCGACGAGGGCTCCCGACTCCCCTACCTCGTCCCGGAGTACGAGGGCGCGCCGCTCTACGAACATGACCGCCTGCCGGCCGTTGAGCGCGAGGATCTGATCGGCGAAGGGCTGACCGTGAGCTCGTTCCGCGAACTCGCCTCGCCGCCGAGCGAGTTGCCTGCCAGAGCTACGGGGTTGGTCTTCCAGTACGCCGGCCGGGACGAAGCCGGCGAGATCGAAGCCGAGGAAAGCGTTGACGCCGAGTACGACCTCGTCCCGACGAGCGAGATCGAACACATCACGGCGTTCACCGGCCCGCAGTTGAGCTTCGAGTTTTCGGTGCCACAGTTCGCCGAGGACGCTATCGCCGGTCACATCACGAGCACTGGCGTGCCGTGGGAACAACCGCGATACGACGACCCGGCCGCGGACATCTCGGATCGGAACCACCGCGCCACGCTGGCCGAGCGGTACGACGCCATCGGCGCGCGGGCCTCGGCATCGACCGTCGTTGCCAGCCTCTCACAGGCCGTCAGCAACGACGACGCTCCCGAAAACGAGGGGCTAACGACCGCCGACCTCGGGGTCGAAGGCGTCGCGCTGTTGGAGAGCGACCCCGAGGCCGTCCCGACGTTCAATGGCGTCGCCGTCGTCGACGACGTGCCCGCGGGCGAGCACCGGCTGACCGTCAACGGGGCCGGCGTCGAACCCCACAGCGAGACGGTCGGTGTCGCGGACAGCGGGGTAACGCCGGCCGGCGTCGAGGGATCGATCCCGCTTGTCGCCCGCGAGAACGCGACGAAACTCGAAGTCGACCCCAGCGAATCCGACAGCGACCTCACCGATCTCGCCGTCGAGGACGACTTCGCCGGCCGGCTCTACGACGCGCCGCTGTCGGGGCCCGACGCCGTCTACGTTCACCGCGGCGGCGCGTACACGACCGAAGTCAGAGACAGCGATGACGAAATCGGCGCGATCCGCGTCAACCAAGCCGCCACCGAGGCCGACGAGCGGGTTCGACTCGACAACCCCCAAACCGGCAAGGCCTCGCTGGCGACGTATCTCGCCGACGTGGCCGAGGAGACGAGTGCCGCCGTCGCAGCGGTCGAGGAGGGCGATGACAGCGATGACAGCGACAGCGACGATTCTGACGACGACACCGAGACCACCGATAGCGACGAAACGAACGAGACGGCCGACTCGGACGGTAGCTCCGACAGAGCCGGCCGCAACGAGACGCTTGAGGGGTCGGAAAACGCGGTTCGTGGCCTGCGACGAGCACTTGAGGCCATCACCGAATCCGCCCGTCGGGCCGCCGAACGTGCTGCGGCCGGCGACCGCGGGCAGGCCGATCAGAGCCTCGCCAACGTCCAAGATCGGCTTGAGCGCGCCGCCACGCGGTTGGCGGAGGCCAGCGACTCGCTGCCCGACGACATCGAGCGGGCGAGCGAACGCCGAGTCGAGCAGTCACGGCGGCGCTCCGACCAAGCACTGGCGGCCGACAAGCTCTGACCAGCGAGCGGCGTGGCTGCGTCGTGGCTGATGTCGACGCCGAAGAGCGAACGTTTTGCCGCCGGAGTCCAACAGCCGACAATGAGCGAGATCGATCTGCCGGAAGATCACCCCCGGTATCAGTCGTTGCTGACGCGCCACCGCATCGAGGAGGGCGTCGAGAACGGAATCACGAGCAAACAGGGGCTGATCGCCGAGGGTCGCGGTGAGGCCTTCGACTATCTGCTGGGCGAGGAAACCATTCCGAGCGCTGATGAGGCCGCACGCGCCGCAGCCGCCCAGTTGTTGCTGGCCGACCATCCGGTACTCTCGGTCAACGGTAACGTCGCCGCGCTAGTCGCTGCGGAGATCGTCGACCTCGCCGCCGCCGTCGACGCCGACATCGAGGTCAATCTGTTCAATCGCACGGAAGAACGGATGAAAGCCATCGCCGACCACCTCCGCGAACACGGGGCCGACGAAGTGAAAGGCCTCACGGCCGACGGCCGTATCCCGAATCTAAGCCACGAACGCGCGAAAGTCGATGCCGACGGGATCGGCGCGGCCGACGTTGTCGTCGTCCCCTTGGAAGATGGCGACCGCGCGGAAGCCCTTGCCGACCTCGGGAAAACCGAGATCGTCATCGATCTGAATCCGTTGTCGCGGTCGGCCCAGACGGCGGCGATCCCGGTCGTCGACAACATCATCCGCGCCGTCCCGAACATGACCGAACATGCTGTCGATCTGCGTGAGCTGACACCGGCGGAGCTAACGGAGGTCGTTGCGGCGTTCGATGCCGATGCGGCCCTCGCCGACGCCGAGGCAGCGATCAGGCGCGGGGAGCGATAACGTCGACAGCACCTGGCGAGATCACAACGAGATCCGGGGCGAGAAAGAGCAGTCCGACGATACCGGCGATGGCGAGCGTAATGAGCAACAGCAGCACCACCATGATCGGCCCCAGCCCGAAATCGCGTCCGGACGGCCTGGCGAGTGGGTCGTTGTCGTCGTCCCCCATACAAGGGTGTCCGCTGCTCAGATATTTAAATTCGGGTGAAATTGGCCTCAACCCGTCGATATCGCTCACGGAACCAGCCTGAGGCGACAGAAGAGCCAACAAACCCTGCGATCTGAGATGACCCATAAATATATGTATCTGAGCGACGAACTTTCGGCTGGAGTAGTTGCGAATGGCACAAGGTACGGTTGCGTTCTTCAACGACACAGGCGGTTACGGATTCATCGAAACAGAAGAGTCGGACGACGACGTGTTCTTCCACATGGAAGACGTTGGCGGCCCTGATCTCGAAGAGGGAGAAGAGGTCGAGTTCGATATCGAACAGGCAGACAAAGGCCCCCGAGCGACGAACCTACAGCGGTTGTAGACGGTCAACGATCGGGTTTTCGTATTTTTTCGCCACCTAGCGGTGCCACCGTATCGCCAGCGACAGCAAACAGTCGATAGCCTGCCTAGTCGGTATCGGTCTCTGGCCCACCGAGTGACTGCACCGTGACGCTGATCGATCCCGCCGGCGTCTCGATGGTTGCCTCGTCGGCGATCGATCGGCGGACTGTCTCGCGCCACGCGGTGAGTCGCTCGCTGTGGGCCGCCTCGTGTCGCTCGGTGTTGATATCCTCGGGGTTGTCCAACTCCGCGGCCGTCTCCGCCGCGGTCGGATACGACGGCACCGGCTCGACGAGAGCCTGCGGATCGATATGGATCGGCTCCGAACTGTCGTACGTCCCCTCTCCACCAGCGACATGCAAGCGTGCCCGCATCCGCCCGCTAAACGGCGGCGTGATCCGCAGGACGGTGTCCCGACCGGTGCCAAGTGTCGCCTCCAGCGCGGCGACCACATCCCCGACGGTGACGACAAGATACTCGATGACGGTCGGATCGGGTGCCGCCGAGTCATCGGGCTGCCGATCAGTCATACAACCCCCTTGATCGTGACTGCGTAAATGAGATCCGCGATTGTTGGCGGTCAACTGGCTCATTAGGATACATCATTGCACAGTCCGGTTACGCTGTGGTCTCGGTCACGCCGCCGGCGGCTTCCCAGTCGGTCATGCTCCCCTCGTAGATGACGACATCGGTGAACCCCAGCGAGCGGAGGACGACGAAGGTGTGGCTGAGGCGGCGGGAGGTGTTACAGTAGAGGATGATCCGCTGGTCGCGGTCGGTGCTGATCCCCCGATCGGTCAGCAGCGTTTCGATCTCGGCGGCCGGTCTGACGCCGCGGCTCTCGTCGTCGACAAACTCCCGCCAGTCGATCCGGATCGCCCCCGGCAGGTGGCTCTCGTCGTATTCGGCCTCGTTGCGGGTGTCAAGCAGGGTCGCCGTCTCGTCGGCGATCGCCGTCTCGACGGCCGCCCGGTCGACGATCGGTGCTGTTGGGGCAAGCCCGTCGATCTCGTAGCTGACAGCCTCGTTGGTCGGCGACTCGGTCGTCGTCTCGTAAGCTCGCTGCCACGCGCTAAAATCGCCATCGAGGAGGGCGACGTGCTCGTGGCCGTAGGCGAGCGCCGTCACGAGCAACCGAGCAGCAAAAACGCCGTGGGTGTCGTCGTAGGCGACGATGGTGTCATCCGGGTCGATGCCAGCCTCGCCGAGCAGTTGTCCAAACGCGTCGGCACCGGGCAGCGTCCCCGGATCGGGGCTGTCGTCGTCACGGTAGCTGTCGAAGGGGATGGTGACCGCGCCGGGGATGTGGCCGATCGTGTCGTACTCCCACAGTTCGCGTACATCAACGAGATGTACAGCGGGGTCGTCCCGGTGGGCAGCGAGCCACTCAGGGTCGACCAATAGTGAATCGGGCATACACGCCGTTTGTCCCCCCGGCCATTCAACCGTTCGCCGCGGCCGATGGCCGCCGGTGTTCGCGGATAGCGGAGACAATTGCCTGTTTTTGGGGAACCACGGTGGGTCGGCAGCCGGCCGGCACGGACTGCGGCGGCCTCGGCGACGGCGGTGGCCGGTCGTCGGCGTCGATCCCTGCAAAACTCTCCGGGATCGTTTAGGACCGGTCGAAACCACCGTTGGGTGTAGGTCTATACGGGTAGGGGGTGAACGAAGGCGTGTATGTCATCAGACTACTCCAAAGACGTCCTGGTCTCGGCCGATTGGGCCGAAGACCATCTCGATGAGTTCCAGAGCGACGACCCCGACTATCGCCTCGTGGAAGTCGACGTTGACACCGAGGCCTACGAGGAGAGCCACGCCCCCGGTGCCATCGGCTTCAACTGGGAGGAGGATCTGCAGGATCAGACCACCCGCGACATCCTCACGAAGGAGGACTTCGAGGCCCTGCTCGGTGAGGCCGGCATCACCGAGGATTCCACCGTGGTGCTCTACGGTGACAACGCCAACTGGTTTGCGGCCTACACCTACTGGCAGTTCAAATACTACGGCCACGACGACGTGAAGCTGCTCGACGGTGGCCGCGAGTACTGGATCGACAACGACTACCCAACGACCGACGAGGAGCCGTCGTTCTCCGCGGTCGACTACACCGCCTCCGGTCCACGGGAGTCCATCCGCGCCTACCGCGACGATGTCGAGAACGCCATCGACCGCGACCTGCCGCTCGTCGACGTGCGCTCCCCCGAGGAGTTCACCGGGGAGATCCTCGCGCCGACTGGCCTCCAGGAGACCGCCCAGCGCGGCGGCCACATCCCCGGTGCCCAGAACATCTCGTGGGCAGCCGTCACCAACGATGACGGCACGTTCAAAGACGCCGATGAGATCGAGGAACTCTACGCTGAGAAAGGCATCGACGGCGACTCGACGACCGTCGCCTACTGCCGGATCGGCGAGCGCTCGTCGGTTGCCTGGTTCGCGCTGCACGAACTGCTCGGCTACGACGACACCATCAACTACGATGGGTCGTGGACCGAGTGGGGGAACCTCGTTGGCGCGCCGATCGAGACGGGCGAAGCAGACGACTAACGCGAGACGCGACCGTCGGAGCGTCTCGGTAGGCGAGCGGGGAGAAACGACCCGCGAGCCAGCGACGCCATTTCCCCGAGTTGGCAGCGACATCCGAGCACCGAATCTCGAACGCCGTTATTTTTTGCGTGATACAAGGACGACGACAGCTGTAGCGACGCCATCGAACTGGCAGGACTCAAGACCCCTCGCAGTCTACACCCGAATATGACAGCCAGCGAATTCGTCGATGCCGTCAGCGAGGCCAACCAGACCGCGCTCTCACGGCTCGGCTCCTCGAAAGCACTGTACGCCGAAACCGACGGCAACCTCGATCCGGAACCCGTGCTTCGGGCGGCCGCAATCGCCGAGGACGCCGCCAGCGAGACCTTCGCTGCGTGGGCCGACAACGAGGCCAACGCTGAGGCAGCCGACCTCTTTGCGACCGTTGCCGACGAAGAGGCCGACCACTTCGAGACGGTCGCCGCCGAACTCGACGACCCGCCGCGGGCCGCCGACAACGACGTGCCCGCGATTCAGTCGGTGCTGCGTGAGTTCGATAACACGGTCGAACGCGTTGGCGGCCTTGTCGGTCGCTGTCTCGTTGCCAAGAAATCAAAAGAGCAGTACACCGGCTACTTCACCGGCGAGGCCGACCCCCAGACAGCGAGTCTGTTCCGGGGGCTCGGCAGCGACGTTTCCGAACAGATCGACGCGGCGGCCGACCTCGTTGCGGCGGTCTGTGCCGACGATGCCGACCGCGAGCGCGCCCAGGAGGCCGCAACCAAGGCGATTCAGGCCGCCTACGACGAGTACACCGAGTCGCTAGAAGCGATGGGTGTCAACCCCAAACCGGTCTGCTAACGCGTCGTTGCGGGCGTTCTACAATGAGAGCTACGCGCCGCGATCGGGTGTTTCTGGTGGGCTCACAAATCTGAAGTAGCCGAACAGCGCGACAGCCAGCGCGAGATAGTAGATGAGCTGTGGCCACGCGTCGGGAGCCTGTTCCCACAGCAGCGAGATGCCGACAAACAGGATCGCCGAGACCGCAAGGTCTTCCAGCAGCTTCGTCTCCAAGGCGTAGAGGCGGTCGATGATCGCCCGAAGTCGGCTCACGCCCGAGTCCACGGCCACCGGTGATAAAACGTTACTCCCCGCGGACGATGGCAGGGATGTCGCTGCCGGAGTCCGTAGCGTCGTCGTGCCGGTACAGCAGTGTCAACACGCCAGCAAGCGTCGCCTCAAGCAGTTTTGAGACGACGCCGAGTTCGTCTGTCCGCATGTGATCGATGAGCACCTGCCAGGCGGGATCGCTGTGGCTGATCGGCTCGGGGCCCCACGGCCAGAAGCCGCCGTGTTCGAGCCCGGTGTGCCACAGCCCATAGCCAACGATGTAGGTTCCCATCAGCGCGATGCCGGCCAGATAGATCGCCCGCTCGTTGCGCCCGTCGAGCACGCGAGCGATACCCAGGACGATGAGGACAGCCGAACCAACAAACAAAAGCGGGCGAGGGTCGGGCACACGGCCGGTCTGGATATACAACACCAGCCGTGGGAACCCCCAAGAGACATGGATCGCCGCGACCGCAAGCGCGAGGATGCCGGCAGCATACCGAAGTCCGGAACGTTCCATACCGACGGTATGGCCGAGCGACCCCTGAGCGTTTCGATCACCGCCGCCGAGTGCGAAAGGCTATGGGCGCGGTCGCCCCGTATGTGGGTATGAGACGATTTGCCGACCGTGTGGAACGGGTTTCGATCAGTGGGATTCGGGATGTCTTCGAGGCCGCCGGCGACGACGCCATCAATCTCGGGTTGGGCCAGCCGGATTTCCCGACGCCGGAACACGCCCGTCAGGCCGCCGTCGACGCCATCGAGGCCGGCGAGGCCGACGGCTACACCGAAAACAAGGGCCGACGGGAACTCCGGGAGGCGATCACCGCAAAATACCGGCGGGATCAGGGTCTCGACATCGACCCCGATGACGTGATCGCCACCTCCGGCGGCAGCGAAGCCCTTCACCTCTCACTCGCCGCCCACGTCGACGCCGGCGAGGAGGTCATCATTCCCGACCCCGGCTTCGTCTCCTACGACGCGCTGACGAAACTGGTCGGCGGCGAGTCGGTGCCGGTCGGGTTACGCGAGGATCTGACGCTCGATCCCGCGGCCGTCGAGGACGCCATCACCGACGGCACCGCGGCGTTCGTCATCAACTCACCCGCAAACCCGACCGGCGCAGTCGCCGACGAGGCCGACATCCGCGCGTTCGCCCGGATCGCCGACGAACATGACGTGGTCTGTGTGTCGGATGAGGTCTACGAGTACACGGTCTTCGACGGCGAGCACCACTCGCCGCTGGAGTACGCCGAAAGCGACAACGTCGTCGTCGTCAACTCCGCCTCGAAGCTGTTTTCGATGACCGGGTGGCGACTCGGCTGGGTGACCGCCAGTAGCGACCGGATCGAACGCATGTTGCGCGTCCACCAGTACACCCAGGCCTGCGCGAGCGCGCCCGCGCAGTTCGCCGCCGAGGCCGCCCTGGACGGCCCCCAAGACGTTGTCAGCGAGATGACCGACTCGTTCCGGCGTCGCCGTGATATCCTGCTTGATGGGTTGGCCGATCACGACATCGAGTGTCCGACCCCGCAGGGGGCATTCTACGCTATGCCGCGGGTTCCAGACGGCTTCGTCGAGGAATGTATTGATCGCGGTGTAATCGTCGTCCCTGGCGATGCCTTCGGCGAGCAGGGGGCGGGGCTGGCGCGGATCTCATATGCGACCGACGAGGACGCTTTGAGGGAGGCGATCGAGATCATGGGTGAGGCGGCGGCCGCGGTTCGATCCGGTAGATAGCTTCGCAGACAACCCGGCGGTTGCGTGCTACATTCAGTGTTTGAGCAAACTGTTAAGACTGTCAGTCCGATACATGTGTGTAGAGCATGTCGGCAGACAAACGAATCCCGGTGACCGAGGAAACACGGAAGGAGCTTCACGAGCTGAAAGAGCCCGGTGAGACCTACGATGAGCTACTACAGGATCTTGCACAGCACCGTCGCCGCCAAGAGTTAGAACAGCGGTTTCAAGCCCTCGAAGACCAAGATCGAGCGGAGCTAACCGAACTCTCGGATGGCTGAGTACGACATCTTGCTCGGTGAGGATGCGGATGCGTTTCTCGCTGTCGCCGACGAGAAAACCGAACGAATCTGCAAGGAGAAACTTGGGTATCTCGGGGACAACCCCTATCCTGGCCGCGGGCGTGGTGACAAAGAGCAGCTGCCGATCGACGGTCGGCGCGATCGATTCCGGCTACACATCTCGCGTACCTACACCGCGATCTACACCGTACTTGAGGCGGACAAAGAAGTGCGCGTTCTGGAGATCATTCCCATCGACGAAGCACACAAACGATACGGCTTTTGATCACACCAGCGGGTCGTCGTGCCAAGATCTGGTCACGTTGCTCTCGCCCGGGCGTCAAGATACAAACCCGTGGGGCGCGTTGTCGCCGATATGGTATCAGATCTGGCAGCCGAACCAGTTGCAGATTGCAGCGACGATCAAGAGCCGTTCGACGACGAGGAGTGTCAGGAGTATCTCAAAGAGCTTGACAGCGGCGTCTGGGACGTTATCGATGGCCACCACCTGGAGGCGGCCTACGAGTTCGATGATTTCCGGGATGCCCTGGAGTTCACCTACGCTGTTGGGGAACTCGCCGAGGAGGAGTGGCACCACCCGGATCTCAGTCTCACGTGGGGTGAAGTCGGCGTCGAGCTCTTCACCCACGAGATCGATGGGCTCCGCAAAGCCGACTTTGTGATGGCCGCAAAGATGGACGAGATATACGCCGACCACGAATTGTAACGCGGCAGCCGCTCACGCCGATCGATCTTAACTCGCCGTGCTGACGATCTTGATCACGTCACCGTCTTCGAGTTCGTAGCTATCAGAGATTCGGCGGTTCGTTTTGCCGTTGACAGCGTGGAGATATCCCTCGGCGATATCCGAGTGGATCTTGGCGGCGAGATCGGTCGGCGTCGACCCCTCCGGCAGGAGGAAAGCGTCGGGAAGGACGTTACCCTGCCCATCGACCCACTTCGTCTCGTTTTCCACAGGAAAGGCGGTGATCTGATCCAGGAGATCGTAGACGGCCGCGTTGAGTGCGGTCTGGACGCCGGTGCCGCCGTGTTCGGCCATCACCTCGCGGATCTGTTCAAGCCCGGCAGCCTGCTCGTCGCTGATATCGCCGGTGATCTCGAAATCCTCGTCGCCGGGATCGTAGTCGACGACGCCGGCCTCGACCGCCCGGCGGAGCGCGAGTTCGCCGTCGGCTGTCGCGGGGATGACGATCTCGGCGGCCTCCCGTAGCCGGGCGAGGGTCTCGTCGTCGGCGATATCGACCTTGTTGGCGACGAGGATGATCGGCTTCGTCTGGGCGCGAATCGCCGCGGCGAGAGCTTCCTTGTCCGCGTCGTCCCACTGGATCGGGTCGTCGGGGTAGTCGAGATCGCGGAGACAGGTCGCCACGTCGGCGGTCGTCGCGCCGAAGCCGGTCAGCAGATCGGTCAGCGCGTCGTTGATGTCGAAATCGGGCGAGCGGGATTTGCGTTTGACCGACTCCCAGTTACGGTCGATGATGCCCGTCAGCCACTGGTTCATCTCTGCTTCGATGAATTCGACATCCTCAACAGGATCGTGGCTGCCGGGTTCGACTGGTTCGCCCTCTTCGTCGGTGCTGCCGGAGGCGTCGAGGACGTTGAGGATCGCATCCGCGTTCGTCAGCTCGTCGAGAAACTGATTGCCGAGGCCGCGCCCCTCGTGGGCACCGGGAACGAGACCGGCCACGTCGTAGAGTTCGATCGGAACGTAGCGTTTCCCGTCGTGACAGCGGTCGTTACCGCATCGCTCCTCAAGTTCGAGACAGGGGCAGTCAGTGCGCACCGTGGCGACGCCGCGGTTGGCGTCGATGGTGGTGAAGGGATAGTTGGCGACATCGACATCCGCGCGCGTCGCCGCCGTGTAGAACGTCGATTTGCCCGCATTTGGTTTCCCCGCGAGCGCGAGAGAGAGCATACCACCCGTTCACGGACGGCTGGAAACTGTCTTTCGGTCTTGCGACGTCCTCGGCTTAGCTGTCGATGATGTCGGCGATCCGCCGCGGCTCACCCGAGAGTTCGGGCGTTTCCTCGACGATCTGGAGTACCTCGTGGTCGGTGATATCCGGGTAAGACTTCTGGATCGCATCCTCGATGAGATCCTTTTCGAGGCGGAACTCGGTTCCGTTGTAGACAACATCGACGCCGGTTTCGTCGAAGGAAAGCGCGGTCATACCCGAACGGTTGCTCCCAAGCAGTAAAAACAACACGAGGCTGTCGGCGGTGGGTTGTCGGCCCCACACCGACGTGTCAGCCACCCGTCTTGCGGACGGTTTAATAGCCGCGGCGTGTTGGATCGGTCTGTGAACCCCCCGCAGAACCCGCTCGATGAGCTGCAGATTCCCGACGGAACGACCGTCGAGGAACACGATGTCGTCACCGACGGCGACATCCTCATCGGGAGCAACAGCACCGTAGATTTCGGGCTGCGGGGTCGAACCATCGCCGCCGGCGAGCGCGTCGAGTTCGGGAGCCAGATCGAGGCCGACGGCGACTGCCGGCTCGATATGTGGTGTACAACCGACGGCAGCGTCTTGGCCGGCGAGGACGCCTACATCGGCGAGCGCGTCGAGATCAACGGCCAACTGCTCGTCTCTGGCGACCTCGACATCGGCGACGACGTGACCATCGAGGAGGGCTTCGAGGCCAACGGCTGGATCGTCACCCGAAACCCTGTTCCCGTCCTCGTCTTTTATTTCATTGTCCTCTCGCAGTTTCTCCGCGTGGGCGACACCGACAAGGCCGACGAGTTCGCCTCCGCGCTGGCCGGCGAGGGCATCGAGGAGCGATCACCGCTTGTCGTCCCCCGTGGGGCGGAAATCTCCGATGACGCCTGGCGCGTTTCGACGCCCGCCCAGATCGGCGACGACTGCCGGCTCCACGGGAACATCCGCGCCGAATCCATCGTCATCGGCGAGAACACGACCGTTTTCGGCAGCCTGCGCGCCCGCGACGATATCGAGGTCGGCGCGGGGACGGTCGTCATCGGCGACGTGACGACCCGCGGCGGGATGATCACGCTCGCCGCGGGCTCTCACATCCGCGGCGATGTTGCTTGTGAGGATCTCGTCGTCAACGAGGGCGCGGAAGTCGATGGCACGCTGCTTGCCCGCGGCGAGATGAAGCTGATCCGCCGAACCGAGGACGAAGCGAGCGACGACGCCGACGAAGAGACAGCTGAAGATAGCGATGGTGCTGACGACGGTGACTCAGCGAACACGGATACCGAAGAACCAGAGGCTACTGACGCGGACGACACGGATTCGGGGCCGAAGATGGCCTATACCGCCGGCAACGACGTAGCCGAAGCGGATTCAGCCGACGACACCGCCGTTGACGATACGGCGGCCACTGGCAAGCAGGCCACCGAAACAGCCGGTGATCCGGTCGGTGCCGCCTACACTGTCGGTGACGACGCCGACAATGAGTCGAATGCTGAGACGGACTCCGAAGCTGACGACGAACAATCCGAACCTGACAGCTCGGCGGCGAAAACGGTCGGCAGCCACTACCTCGCTGGCGACGTTGCCGACGAAACGTCCGAAACCGAGGCTGCTGCTGACAACACTGACGATGTTGACAGCGATGACAGCAACAGTTCGGCCGGCAAAAGCAACGATACCGACGACGCGGTCATCATCACCGACGCCGAAAGCGACGATATCGCACTCGAAAGCGACGGCGACGGTGGCGACCCTGATTCTGCGTCGGATTCCTAACCGCGCTACTCGACTGACTGCTGTCGCGCCTGTTCGAAGACTCGTTCGTGCAGTGTCGTGGTCACCTCGTCGGCCAGCGTTTTGAGGTTGACCGCGTCCTCGCGGTTGTAGGAAATGAGGGTGTCGAGCGCGCCATCCTCGCCGGCTTCGTGTTCCCGCCACAAGCGGACGGCGTCCCGTCCTGAGATGTCGGGGCGGTCGCGCTCGATCCCGAGATCGCGTTCGACCTGTTTGAGCCCGCCGTCGAGCCCGACGGTTTTGCAGGGGTACATCAGATCGAGATGCGGCGTGTCGATATCGAGTCCGAACGATGTCGCAAGGAACGGCTGATCGAACCGGATTCCGTTGAAGCTGACCAGCAGGCTGGCGTCGTCGATCATGGCCTGTATGCTGTCGGCGGTCAGATCATCGCCACGAACCAGTGTCGTCGTCTCGCCGGCCTGATGGTAGCTGACGGTCGTGACGATGTCGCGGTGTTCGTCCAGCCCGGTCGTCTCGATATCGAAGAAACAGGCGTCGTCCCGGAAATTCTCGTAGAGCCGCCACCGCTCGCTGCTGGGGAAGGTCTGATCGAAAAACGTGGGGTTCTCCGCTGCGAGGTGGTCGCGCGCGGTGTCGATGAACGACTCAATTTTCTCGGCGGTCGTCGGCCCGACCAGCGAGGGATCGAAGCAGTCCCAGTCAGTCGCGCCGTTGGCCCAGAGTTTGCGCTCAGTTTTTTCGCCGACCCCGCCCACCGGGATGAAGCTGTTCTCGATGCGCACACATCTATCCGGGCGACGGGTGTAGTTTAATTCTCCGGCTCGGCGCGGATCACGGCAGCTAAGCCATCGCGGCCCGAGGGTTATCTATGTGCGGCCGGTACACCCTGCATACGTCGCCGGAACGCCTCGCCGAACGATTTGATGTCGCGGTTCCCGACTCGTTCGAACCGCGATACAACTGTTCGCCCGGACAGGAGTTGCCGGTCATCACTGGCGACGAGCCCGACCGACTGCAGTTTTTCACGTGGGGGTTGACGCCCTCGTGGGCCGACGAGAAACAGGGGCTGATCAACGCTCGATCCGAGACCGTTCGGGAGAAACGGAGCTTCGCCGATGCCTACGAATCGCGTCGCTGTCTCGTACCGGCCGACGGCTTCTACGAGTGGGCAGATCTCGGCAACGGCAAGGAACCCTATCGGGTCGCCTTCGAGGACGACCGTCCGTTTGCGATGGCCGGGCTGTGGGAACGCTGGGAGCCGCCGACCCAGCAACTCGGGCTCGATTCTTTTGGTGGCGGTGGCGACGACAGCGACGACCCCGAGCTGGAGACCTTTACCGTGATTACCACCGAGCCGAACGACCTAATTTCGGAACTTCACCATCGCATGGCTGTCGTGCTCGCACCTGACGAGGAAGAGCGGTGGCTCCATGGCGATAGCGACGCAGTCGTCGGCCTGCTCGACCCCTACCCCGACGACGAGTTCGAGTACTTCCGCGTTTCCCAGCGCGTCAACAGCCCCGCCAACGACGATCCCGAACTAATCGAACCGGTGACAACGGAGTCTGCCACCGACGACCCAGTGCAGGGATAATACTTTGACTCTACGAGGCGTATTTTGCTGTATGGCTCGTGCTGATGCCGATAGCGACACGGATGGGTCGATCCGAGCGGAGATCCAGCGCGTGTTGTCGGCGCATCCGGTTTCGTTCGCCATGCTGTTCGGGTCAGCCGCACGCGAATCGATAGCTACTGCCGACGACATCGACCTCGCCGTCGAGTTCGGGACGCACCGACCAACCGACGACGGCTACAGCGACGTGTATCTCAAGCTCGTGGGCGACCTCGAATCGGCCCTTTCGACCGATGTCGATATCGTCGATGTCCACACCATGGACGAGTCGTTTGCGACCGTCGTTTTCGATGAGGGCGAGGTTCTCGTCGGCAACGACCGGCGGTCGGAACTCACGGCGAACGTGACAGGAGAGCGCCCCTCGGCCGAGCGCGCCCGCGACCGAGTTGCCGCCGCCGCTGACCGACTGACGGAGCCGGACGGATGAGCAACCCGCCGGCCGACCTGCTCGCACGGATCGCCGACGGCGTTGAGGCCATCGAACGAACCGTCACCGAACTCCGCGACCTCCAGGGTGTCTCGCGGGCGGCGTACAAACGCGACGAGAACCGACTGCGGCGTGACGCCGTCGAGCGAAAGTTCGAGAAACTGACCGCCGCCGTGATCGATGTCGGCAAGACAGTACTTCGTATCGAACAGGACACGGTTCCGGATCGGCGCAAAGCAGTTGTCACCGAGTTGGAAGCGGTCGGCGTTATCGACGCCGAACTCGGCGAGAAGCTCCAGGCTGCTGTCGGCTTCCGCGATGTGCTCGCCCACACCTACGGCCCAGTCGTCAACGACGACATCGTCTACGACGCGTTGCAGAACTCCCTCGATAGATACGTCGCCTTCGTCGAACGGATCGATCAGTATCTTTCGGAATCCGATCAGACGGACTGATCGGTTCTATAGCCGCAGTTCCAAGCCTACCGGTAGGATTATGACCGTTGAGGTCGTAGGCAACGGTATGTCACAGCCGGATACCGACACCGGCGGATCGTCGGAGTCGACCGTGGCCGACCGGCTGCTCCAACAGGACGAGTTCGCCGCCGATCTCAACGCGCAAGGTTATACCGATCTCCTCGTGGTGCGGCGTGAGTCCGGCCGTGATATCCTCACCGAGGGTCGGCTCGAACTCGTCCAGCACCTCGACCAGCACGGCTCGGCTGTCGACTCGGTGAGCGACCTCGCCCGGCAACTCGACCGCGACAAGGGTGCGGTCAGCAAGGATCTCAATCGGCTCGCCGAACTCGACATGATCGAGTACGAGGGATCGGGAGATGGGACGGCGAAGCGGCCACGACTGAAACACAACCACGTCGTGATCGAGCCGGTCGTCTACTAACGGATGCAAAAACTCCGGACGCTGTCGCTGCCGGCGTATCGCGGTCGGGAGTTCTTTCTCTCCGTGTTCGTTGAGCCCGATCCCGATTCCGTTGACTCGTTTTCCATACCGGCCGATGCCGACGAGTGGGGACTGAGCCTGCACTTCCAGTCGGACGACCCCATCGAGAGTCACACCGAGGTCGCGCGGATCGACACCAGCCACGGCGAACCGCACTTCGATCACCTCTATGCATCACCACAGCGGAAGGAGTGGTTCGGTCAGGAGTACACGTTCGGGGACGCTCGGCGACGACTCCTCTCGAACTGGCAGACGTACGCCGATGCGGTTCTGGATTCGACCGCTGAGGAGACCGCTGACGAGCAGGACGACACGGGAGGATAGTCGGCACCGACAGCGTTTTTCAGCCCGCCGCGCAGAGTCCCGGTAGTGACCGACGAGCTTCGCGGGGAAATCGTCGCCTGCGACGAGGCGACGACGGTCGACACCGAGCACGGCGAGCGACGCATGGCCGAACTCCGCGTGCGGCCGACTGACGGCACCCCGACCGACGGCGACGACGCCGTCGATGTGACGCTGTGGGGCAAGTGGGCCGATACGGCTGAGGACGCCGAGACCGGGATGGATCTGCTCCTTACTGATCCCGAAGAAAGCGAGTATCAGGG
Organism: Halonotius sp. F2-221B; assembly: GCF_046719765.1. Taxonomy (NCBI): domain Archaea; kingdom Methanobacteriati; phylum Methanobacteriota; class Halobacteria; order Halobacteriales; family Haloferacaceae; genus Halonotius; species Halonotius sp. F2-221B. The sequence goes on along the minus strand of NZ_JABEBY010000008.1, from coordinate 93,846 downwards.
AGCGACGACCTACAGCACTGGCGGCGACTCCTACGTCGTTCTCGAACCGGATTTCATCGTCGACGTGACCAGCGTCCGGTCGTGGGTGCAGTGCCCGCGGATGTACTACCTCAACAAACTGTCCGCGATTCCGCTGAACTATCCCGTGATTAAGGGGACTATTGTCCACGATGTCTTCGGCGACCTGCTCCGTGGCCGCGACCTCGATACTGCCGTCGCCGACCGCGTCGAAGAGGCCGGCCTCGAACTCGGTGTCTTGGGGCGCGACGTGGCCGAAGTCGAAGGTGAGGTCAAACAGAACGCCGCCGCTATCGAGGGCTGGCTCCAGCAGGGAACCCTAACAGAAGAAGACAACTGGCGATCCGAATACACGCTCATCAGCCCAACCTTCGGCCTGAAGGGGCGGGCCGACGCGCTCCGCCGCGGGATGCCGGTCGAACTCAAGACGGGGAAAAACACGAACCGCGACCCACGGTTTCAGGACAAGATTCAGGCCGCCTGCTACGCGCTGATGCTGGAGGAACGCGGCGTCGACGCAGACACCGGAACCTTACTCTATACGAAAAACACGACCCTGGAGCGAAACGAGGAGTCCGGCGATCTCTCGCCAGCCAAGGAGTTCTCGGTTGGGAAGGGCCTGCTCGATTTCGTCGTCCGCAGCCGCAACGAGCTGGCGGCGATGGAGGCCCGCCGCGAGGTGCCGACCGGCTACGAGGCCGACGCGAAATGTGAGTACTGTTTCGAGCAGGACACCTGCATGGTCGTCTCCGGGCGACTCGACCAGGAGTCGAAAGCCGGCCAGATCGGAAATGCGGTGCCCGAAGCGGAGCAGGAATACTTCGAGCGGTTCTATCACGCTATCGAAGCCGAGCGGCGAGCCGTCCACGCCGAGTATCGGAAACTGTGGGAGCAAGACGCCCAGGAGCGAGCCGACGACGACCGCGCGCTGATCGACCTCGAACCCAGTGGCCAGAAAGAGATCGACGGTAATCGCTGGGAACTGCGTGCGAACAAACCACCCGAGTCGGTGTCCAAACTTCGGGAGGGCGACGTGGCGCTCGCCAGCGATGGCGACCCTGTCGGCGGCCACGCGGAACTCTGCCGCATCACACAACTCGACGAGGAGATCGTCGTCACGGCCGACGAGCCGGTCGAACTTCGGCGGCTTGACGTGTACCCCTCCGAGTTGTCGGTCGATCGGATGCTGACCGCGCTGCACGACGCCGTGCTGAAGAGCAGCGACGACCGCAAGGACATCCTCTTCGGGCGGCGCGAACCCGAATTCGGCGACGGCGAGGAGACGTTTATCGACAACAACGCGGGACAGAACCGGGCAGTGAACCTCGCGGTCAACGCCGAGGATTGCGCGCTAATTCACGGCCCGCCAGGCACGGGGAAAACGTACACCATCGCGCGGCTGATCCGCGCGCTTGTCGCTCGCGGGGATCGGGTGTTACTCACGGCGTTTACCAACCGGGCGGTCGACAACGCCTTAGAGGCCCTTCGCGCGCAGGGCTTCGAGGACATCCAGCGCGTCGGGACGACGACCGGAATTCGGGAGGACATGCTCGACGTGCGGCTCGACACCGAGGGCGACCCCGGCGAGCTGGCCAGCGCGCTCCACAGCGCGCCCGTGGTGGCGGCGACGACGGCGAGCTGTGGCTCCCGCGTGATGCGCGAACAGGCGTTCGACGTGGCGGTCGTCGACGAGGCCAGCCAGCTCACCGAGCCCGCCGCCTTGGCCGCGCTGAATCGCGCCGAGCGGTTCGTGCTCGTCGGCGACCACGAGCAGTTGCCGCCGGTCGTCCAGGCTGCCGAGCCCGCTGGCGACGACATTGACGCTGGCGGCGATCCGACTGCCGCCGTCGGTAGCGACGTGAATGAGGACGGGAACCCGCTCGCGCGGTCGCTGTTCGAGCGGCTAATCGAGGCCTATCCCGAGGCGAGCGTGATGCTCACCGAACAGTACCGGATGAGCCAGCGGATTCAGTCCTTCGCCTCCGCCGAATTCTACGACGGCGCGCTCCGGCCGGCCAGCGGCGAGGTGGCGGGCCAGTCGGTCGGCGACCTCGTCGATCCGGCGGCACTGCCCGCCGAGTTACGGGACGGCGTCGCCTTCGTCGACCCCGACGGCGAGCGCGTCGGCAACACCAACCCCGTCGAGGCCGACCGCGTCGCCGAAATCGTCGAGAGCTACATCGCGGCGGGCGTCGACCCCGAGGACATCGGCGTGATCGCGCCGTTCCGCGCGCAGGTCGCCGAGATCAGCCGCCGGGTCGATGTGACCGTCGATACCGTCGACCGGTTCCAGGGCTCAAGCAAGGAGGTCATCGTCCTCTCGTTCGTGGCGACCGGCGAGTTGGAGGGGCCGCTGTTCGAGGATCACCGCCGGATCAACGTCGCGCTGACGCGGGCGAAAAAGGGGCTCGTGTTAGTCGGTGATTGGGCCGCGCTGTCGAGTGAGCCGTTCTACGAGCGGATGCTAGAGTGGGCGGATCGGTGAGAGTACTCATAAATCTCCGTTTTGGCGGTTGATTGGGTTATTCCTTTGTGCTTCCAGTCTCCAATTGAATAGTATCAACCTCATTTTTTGAATCATGATCGATAAATGTCAATGTATGATCTCCAATACCGAGTTCTTCAGGCTCACCTCCAGCTTGCAGGGTAAATGTGAACCCATGGATTTTTTGACGGCTAAAAATCATATTTTCATCATTGTTGAAATGTACTGAGTCAGGTAGATTCCAAGCCGATAGTTTGAATGGTTCTGCAACGTCCAACTCAATTTCGAATTCATGTTTCCAGTCAGGAATGTCAATATAAACCTCTAATTCGATGTACCCATCTTCTAAATCGTATTCCTTATAATGCTGGGATCGGGCAGCAGAGCGCGGCTCAGGTTCATCTTGGATACAGGTGAGTGAGATATCCTGTGCAACCAGTCTTGAACCTATGATAATTCCTATTGCAACAAATGCTATTATTGCTGTGCCGATTCTCGCAACAATATTTGAGGCTAATATCAGCAGAATAGCAGATATGCCAGCAATCAGGATACTGACTATTCCCCCCGTAGTTCTTCTTCCCCAATGAATTACCCGGGCAATGAGAGTCATTGAAACATCTGAAACCTATTCATGTTATTCGTCAGTTTGATTCAAATCTTCGTCTCTCAGATCAGCATATTTATACAAAACATCTGATGAGATTGACTTAACCTCTGTCCCTTGATCCAAAGCATCCTCATATAATTCTCTGAAAAATTGCGGTGGTGGATACTTATCCTCAGGAGGTAGTTTTGTCCAAGTTGAATGAGCTCTGCAAAGATCAGTTAAGAATGATATTGCTGTGGATATACGCTCTATAGATGATTTTTGAGCAATAGAGCCTGATCCTGATTTGATGTGTACCTTTTCATTGCTTATGCTTGCTATGATTGTCCCAGTATTGTGTCTAAATGCACCCTCAATTTTTGTTAGTTCTTTTCCATGAAGCAGCCCTGACAACACGGTAGATGAAGATAGTACATCGCTTGATCCCATTATCTTATTTTCTCTCCCGAACTCATCACTTTCACCAGTCAGAACCACATCATGGAACTGATCAATATGTACTCCTTCTGCCTCCTCATCAAGATAATGTTTATAAAATAGCCAAATGAAAAATTCATGATCAAAAGAGATTTTTTTCATATAAAGCGAATCAACAAACAGATTCCGTAAGCGAGAAAATGTCTTCTCTCGATCTGCCTTTGCACCTTTAAGATATATGAAATCAGGGTAGTTCCAATATACATCCACTGTGTTGATCGAAACAGTGGGAGCTTCCACGTATTCCCCATCTTCATATACTTCTACTAGTTCAAACGCCTCTCGGATATGTTTGAACGATATTGTATCCTTGACTTCTGAATATTGATTTAGTATCCCTGAATTTTCCAATTTCTTTCTGATATCTATTATCTCAAACCCGTTTGCTGGTGATTCTGGAGTGCCTCGTTCAAAGGTTGGTAGGTGCTGATCTATTTCATGCTTTGCCTCGTCAATTGAATCAGCCTCTAAACGGCCCTGTACTTTGGTCTGAAAGGGTTCAAATATTAGATAGCCAGAATAATCGAATGTAGCAGAGGACTCAGATTCCCCACGCTCGGACATAGAAATATTAACTGAGAGAGTGCTTAAAACATTCCCGGTGAAAAAGAATCAGTATAAGATGGCTGAGCAGGTCGCTCTCTTTTTATTTGAGATTGGGGGCTACCTCAACTAAATTAGCGCAAAAAACGTACTATGGCTTACCGACAGTAATCTCGTACTGCAACTCCGGATGCTCGTACGTCCCTGGTGTCGCGTCGCTATCGACGACGGTCGCGCTGATCGGCTCGCTGTCGGCCACCTGCTCGGTCGGATACCACTCGCTGCCGGCGGGCAGCACAACGAACCGCGCCTGGCGGTCGCCGACCCAGGCGAACGACTCGCTCGGCGAGCCCCACGCCGACAGCCCGACAGCCGATTCGAGCCACTCGACGAGCGCCAGCACGTCGGGAGCCGGCAGCCCGACCTCGGTCACGCCGGCTATCGGCACCCCGCCCGCGAGTGGCTCGGCCGCATCGCCATCGTAGCAGAGACATTCGAGGACGTTGCCCGCGCCGTCGGCGACGTAGACGGCGTCGGCGTCGAGAAAGTCGAACCGCCGGGATTGGGCGCCCTCGACGGGGTGGATCGTCGCCCGCTCGGCGAGCCACGCGGTCAGGGCGTCGCTGTCGGCGGGCGTCCGCAGCGCGAGATGCTGCGGTGCCGACTCGGTCGCGGGCTCGAATCGGAGTGTGGTCTCACCGAGGTCGACACCGTCGCCCGTGGCCTCAACGCCGAGCGTCCGGCCGTACCAGTCGCTCAGCGCGTCGGGGTCGGTCGCCGGAATCGAGACGCGCTCGAATCGCATTGCTCACGAGTCAAGGGTTTCCGACCACAGGATGAATCGTTCGAAGGCAACGAAGACGAGGCCGAAGATGACCACGAAGACAGTCCATCTCCAGAGATCGAACTGTCCGGTAAAGGCGAGGACGTTGAAGATGTACGAGATCGACGCCCCGATGAAGCCGGCGACGTAGAGGACTCTTCGGCGATCCATACGCTATGGTGTGCTGTCTGCCCGATAGGTATTCCGACGGTACTGCCCGCTGGTGGTGCTGACTGGATCGCCATCACTCGGTTTCAATAGCCTCCGAGGCCGACGGTGACTCCTCGTCAATCGACTCCAGCACGCGCTCGTGGAACTCCTGGAGGACTGCGCTTTCGTCCTCGGCGAGCACCACGTCGCTGGCCATCAGCGTCGCCAGGCCGAAGGCGCGCGGACTTGGCGAATCGACCTCGTGGGCGATCACCTCGATCTCGCCGCGGTCGACGCGCTCCAACACCTCACGAATTCCGCTCACGTTGAGTTTGTCCTCCAAGATTTCCCGATAGGTTTCCTCGATCACGGCGAAGGAATCGAGATCCTGCGCGAACGACAGCAGCATCTCGCTGGAGACCTGCTGTTGGGCCGCGGATTTCTCGTGGCCCTTGTACCGCTTGAGGATCATCAGCGACCGGGTGGCGTTGATGCGGAAATACCGCTGCAGCAGGTCGGTGCCGTCGAGGGAAGCCCGCAGATCGGTCGTCACGTCACCGGGATCGAGGTCGCGGATGATGCCAGCGATGTCGACCTTGCGGTTGAGCGGCATCTGTACCGAAAAGCCGTTGTCGGCGACGGCGACCTGCACGTTCGCGGTCGCCTGCTGGGCGCAGTGGTAGGCGACCAGCCGTGAGAGGCCGTCGTTGAACTGCCGGCCGTAGTTCGAGTGGACGTAGAACCGCCGCTGGTACTCGGCGCGATCCAGTTCCTCCTCGATCACGATGCGGTCAGGCGTGCTGACCGCGTCGCGGCCGAGATACTGGATCTGTTCGGCGAACAGCCGGCTGATCGCCCGCACCGCGTTTTCGTCAATCGGGAACTCCCGCAGCCACGTTCGGCAGCCGGCGACGCCACCGGACTCGAATCGCTCGCAGAGTTGTCCCTGAAAGTCCACTATTTCGCGCCCCAAATCGTACGAGAGGGGTAGCCGTTCCGAAAACCACGAGGGGACGGTCGGCCGCGCGCTGGTGGGGTCGACATAGACCTTCGACCCCCGGCGGTAGCTGTACTCGTAGTTCGAGCCGCCGAGGACGAATACATCACCGGGTTCGAGCGTGTCGAGATAGTTCTCGTCGAGACTGCCGACCCACTCGTCGCCCTCGCGGGTGAGCACGTCGCAGCTGAAGGAGTCCGGAATAGTGCCAATGTTGGTCATGTAGATCACCCGCGCGAGCCGCCCGCGCTTGCCGATCAGCGGCTCGCCGACGGGGAACTCGTCGTAATGATACTCGCCCTCGGGCGGGTCGTTGGTGTCCCGCCAGATTTTCGCGTACACGTCCTTCGATTCGAGGCCGGCGTAGTCGGCGGTGAGATACCGCATCAGTCGCTCCCACTCGGTGTCGTCGAAGTTGCGATAGGGATACGCGCGCCGCAGGATCGATTTGATCTCTGCCTCTGGTCGCACCGCGTTGATCGCCATCCCATAGACGTGCTGGGACGCCACGTCGGCAGCGTTCTCGGGAATAAAGACGCGATCAACGAAGCCTTCCTCGGCCTTCCGGAGCATCACGGCACACTCGACGAGTTCGTCGCGGTCGAGTGCGATCACCCGGCCGGCGACCGTCTCGCCGAGCTGGTGGCCCGCCCGGCCGATCCGCTGGAGGAGGGCGGCGACGGATTTCGGTGACCCCACTTGGACGACCATATCGAGGTGTGGCATGTCGATCCCGAGTTCGAGGCTCGTCGAGGTGGTGACTACGTAGAGATCACCGTCTTTGAGGCCAGTCTCGATCTCTTTGCGACGATCCTTCGAGAGACTGCCGTGGTGACAACCCGAATTTGCGTCGTCGTACTCTGCGGGAAATCGCTCCCGCAAGGTCTGGAGGACACGCTCGGCTCCTGACCGCGTGTTGGTAAAGACAAGCGTCTGGTCGTTGTCGCCGATGAGTTCGTGCAGGCGGTCGTAGAATCGGCCCTGGACGATCTCTCTGGGCGTGTTGATCAGGTCGTCGGTCGGACACTCAAGTTGAATGTCGAATTCTCTGACAAAGCGGCTGTCGACGAGTTCGTACTCGCGTGGCTCGCCGCCCGGTTCGTCGCGGCCGACCAGAAATTCGCCCACCGTCGACAACGGTTCGACCGTCGCCGAACAGCCGATGCGCGTCGGCGAGGTCTCGGCCATTGCTTCCAGCCGTTCCAGCGAGACCGACAGGTGGGTGCCGCGTTTGTTCTCCGCGAGGCTGTGGATCTCGTCAACGATGACGTACTCGACGGTTTCGAGTTTCCGCTTGAATTTGGGGCTGTTGAGCAAAATTGCCAGCGTCTCCGGCGTCGTATTGAGGATGTGCGGCGTCGTCTCCAGCATCGCCTGCCGGTCACTACTGCTGGTGTCGCCGTGGCGGATCGCATGCCGGATGTCGGTGTCGACGCCGTCCTCGGCCAGCCGGTCGGCGATGCCCTCAAGCGGGACGGTGAGGTTCCGGTGGATGTCGTTGGCGAGCGATTTCAGCGGCGAGATGTAGAGACAGTACACCGAGTTGTCGAGGCCGTCCTCGCTGGCCTGCTCGCGGGCGAAGAGTTCGTTGATGATCGCCGCAAACGAGGCCAGCGTCTTGCCGGAGCCGGTCGGCGCGCAGATCAGGGCGTTTTGCTCGTCGTGGATGTGGGGGATCGCGCCGCGCTGCGGTGGCGTGAAGAAGCCGCCGTTGCCGTCGGCGTACGCGCCGAACTGGTCGACCCACCAGTCAGCGACAGCAGGTTCGAGCAAGGAGAGCACGTCCTCGTCGGCGATGTCGACGGTCTCGGGATCGAACTCGTAGTCGGCGTCGCTGTCGATGAGTCGATCCCGACCGGAATCCGCCATTGGGCTGAATTGGTCGCGCTCGCGTAAGTCGGTTGTGGGGGATACGAGAGTGGATTCAGACGAGTAACCGGGACAAGGAACACAACGTAGAAAGCCCTCGACGCGCTCGGCTCGCGGGACTCGCTGCGCGCTTCGTCGCTCACTTCGTTCGCTCCTGCAGTGCTTGCGTCGTCCGGCTTCGCCCAGCGCGTCTCGCCCTTTCAGTCCGCCAGGCGTGCGGTTGGTCGATTTACCAGCCCATTGGTTACCCGGTTGCTTTTGATCACTGCTGGCAGTCGGTAGTGGTGTCGCAATCGCTTTCCACGCTGGCCCGTACACGCCGGTATGCAGGTCACGTTTCTCGGGACGGGCAGCGCGATGCCGACCGGCGACCGTATGCAGACCGGACTCCTGTTGACGCACGAGGATCGTCGGCTGTTGATCGACTGCGGCAGTGGCGTCCTCCACCGACTCGCAGCGACCGAGATCGGATACGAGGATGTGAGCACCGTCCTGTTGACCCATCTCCATCTCGATCACGTCGCCGACCTGCTCCCGCTGCTCAAAGCGCGCTGGCTCGCCGGCGAGGAACACTTGGAGGTCGTTGGCCCAGTCGGTACGAAGGGGCTCCTCGATGGCCTTCTCTCCGTCCATAGCTATCTCGATGGCCGGGTCGATCTCCAAGTGCGGGAGATCGTCGCCGGCGAGGAGATCACTGTCACCGGCTTCGGGGTTGAGAGCCGCGAGACACGCCACTCGATAGACGGCCTCGCCTATCGGTTCGCGGTCGATGCCGGCGGCGAGGCAGCGTTCGCGTTTTCCGGTGACACCGAAGCCTTCGCGGGGATGGCGCGGTTTGTCGAGGGCTGCCGCGTCGTCGCCCACGACTGTTCGTTCCCCGACTCGGTCGATGTTGACGGCCACCCGACGCCGAGCCAACTCGGCGAGGCCGTCGCCGACAGCGACGTTGCACATCTCTATCTGACGCATCTCTACCCGCACGCCGACGGCAACCACGAAGAGATGTGTGCAACCGTCGCCGAATTTTTCGACGGCGAGGTACACGTCGCCCGCGACGGGCTCCGGGTGTCGGTTTCCTGACCGGGCTGGGGGCCTCTCACGACCGGCGTCGCCGCATATAACTGAGTTATTCAGCGGTTATATTCGTCAATTATATAGGTCGCGGGCGGCAGTGCTCTACTGGAACGGATGTCTCGACGAGACGACGCACGAAGGTGGCGGTCGGAGGGCGCATAGCATGGTTTCGACCAGTCTCGGCCTCGGCCTCACAATCGCCACGCTGGCCGTGTTCACCGTCGCTGGGCTGTGGTACTCCCGTGGGCGCGTGGGCAGCGTCGAGGATCTGCTGACCGCACGCAACTCCACAGGCACGGGGATGACGACAGCGACGCTGATCGCCTCAACGATGGGTGCGTGGATCCTCTTCAGCCCCGCGGAGGCGGGCGCGGCCTTCGGTGGGATGACGGCTGTTATGGGGTACGCCATCGGGAGTGCGATCCCGCTGTTGCTCTTCATCCCGGTCGGCAAGCGAATCCGCGAGTTGATGCCGACGGGCCACTCCCTGACGGAGTTCGTCCTCGTCCGGTTCGGCCCGGCGATGTACGTCTTCGTCCTCGTCGTCTCCGTGTTCTACATGTTCATCTTCCTTGCCGCCGAGATGACGGCGGTCACCGGCGGGCTGGAACTCATCGCCGGCATCCCGCCGTGGCAGACGGCGACCGTTATCGGCGGCTTCGTCCTGCTGTATACGGCTTACGGCGGCCTCGTCGCCAGCATCTTCACCGACACGATCCAGACGCTGGTGATCCTCCCGCTGTTGGCGGTCGGCTTTGCCGCGGCGGTCGTCTCGCTGGGCGGGACGGACGAACTCTACCGGACGGCGATGGCGACCGATCCGACGCTGCTCGATCCGGGCTACCTGCCCGGCCTCGAATTCGGCCTCTACATCGTCTTTGCTATCCTCGGTGCCAACTTCCTGAATCAGGGGATGTGGCAGCGGGTGTATGCGGCCGACAGCGAGGCGACACTGGGTCGGGCCTTCGGCGTCGCCAGCCTCACCGTGATTCCGATGGTGTTACTGTCGGGGCTGTTCGGCATCGCCGCGGCCGGCCTCGGGCTCAGTTCCGCCGAGACCGCCGGGATCTCGTTTTTCCTTGTCGTAACGGAGGCCCTCCCGGATGTCATCGCCCTCGCCGTCGTCCTGCTGGCCGTCCTGTTGGTGATGAGCTCGGCTGATACGATGCTGAACGCGATTTCAAGCCTTGTCACGGTCGATCTCGCCCGGCTCGTCGATGTCGATGACGACCGCTCGCTCCGCCGCACGGGCCGGGGGCTCACCGCCGCGGTCGCCGTCGGTGCGGTGATCATCGGTGCCCAAGGGTATAGCGTCCTCTCGCTATTTTTGACGGCAGACCTCCTTGCGGCGGCGGTGTTCGTCCCGTTGATCTGGGGGTTGTACTCCCGACAGCTCACACAGGGCGGCGCGCTCGCGGCGAGTCTCGCCGGCCTCGTCGTCGGCATCGCCTACTTCCCGATGCTCCGCGGGCTCGTGGCGACGATCCCCGGTATCGCTGGCGTGCTCCCCGAACCGGCGTTCCTGCCGGCGTTCCTCGGGGCGACCGCCGTGTCGACGGTCGTGACCGCTGGTGCCGCTGCGGTCGGTGGCGACGCCTTCGTCTTCGAGTCGTTGACGACGGAGATTCGCTCCATCGATCCCTCCGGAACTGAGGCGGCAACTGAGGATGGTGCGGAACCCTCGGAGGCGGCTGACTGATGATCGGAAGCCTCCTGTTTGGTGGGATCGTCTGGGGATCGATTGCGGCGGTGTTGGTCGCCTTCGGCTACATCGGCTGGCTGCTCGTCGGCGGTCGTCGATAAGCTGTCCTGTCGCTGGTGGAACCGCCTGGCTGTCGCGGTTGGTGTAATGAACGTTTGATTCAGTCGGGAATGCCTTGGAGATGTTGTTGATTAGACTGTTGTACCACTCATCTTCTGTCGCAAATACTGCAAAAGTTGCAATCAGAACCAGTTTACAAATTGTGTATAGTATCCGGTTTCGAAATTCTATATAACTTATATTCTACATAATTGTTAATGCGTTTTAGTGTTTTAGTGTGATCTAGTGGATTCGTGTGTTGCGGTTGACGGTAGCTACCGGGCAGTATACCGGCACCACGATCCCCAAGAGGAATGATACCCAATGTCTGAACACGAACCCAATGTGTCACGCCGTACCGTCCTCACGACAACCAGCGCTGCCGCTATCGCCGGGCTGGCTGGCTGTAGCGGCGGTGGTGGCGGCGATGGCGGCGATGGCGGTGACGACGGCAGCAGCGTCGAAAACGAACTCGAATTACTCCACGCGTGGTCGTCCGGCGACGGCAACGCCGCAATCGAGGCCCTCATCGAGGGGTTCCAGGAGGAACACCCAGATATCGAGTTCGCCGAGGAGCCGGTCGACGGCGCGGCCCGCAGCAACCTCGATCAGGTCGTGCTCAACAAGCTACAGGCCAACGACCCGCCCAGCACGTTCCAGACGTGGCCGGGCAAGACCCTCGAAAAGTTCGAGGGCGCCTTCGCCGACATCGAGGGCGACGTGTGGGACGAAGACCTCAAAGAGAACTACCTCGCCGGGCCGCAGGAACAGGCCCAGCTCAACGGAACCTACGTCACCGTCCCGCTCAACATCCACCGGATCAACAACCTGTTTTACAACACAGCCGTCCTCGACGAGGCCGGCGTCGACCCTGCCAGCCTCTCGTCGGCGAGCGATGTCGTCGACGCCTGCGCGACCGTCGCCGAGAACACCGACGCCGTTCCCTTCGCTCAGCAGACCAGCGGTGCGTGGTCGACCGTCCAGCTGTGGGAGACCATCCTGCTCGGCCAGGCCGGCATCGACGGCTACGAGGCGTTCATCAGCGGCGACGGCGACGTTGATCAGGTCGAAAGCGCGCTCCAGTCGGTCGTCGACCTCAGCGAGTACTACCCGAGTGACTCCTCGTCGATCAGCTTCACCGAGGCCAACACGATGGTCATGGAGGGCGACGCCGCCTTCATCCACCAGGGCGACTGGGCTGCTGGTGCCTACAGCAACGCGGACGACTTCAACTACGGCGACGATTGGGGCCAGGTGACCTACCCCGGCACGAGCGGGAGCTACCTGCTCAACATGGACTCGTTCCCCTACATGGCGAACAACCCCTCGCCGGAGGCGACCCGGCAGTTCCTCAGCTACTGTGGCAGCGCGGAGGGACAGGTCCTGTTCAACGCCGAGAAGGGGTCGATCCCGCCACGGAGCGACGCCGACGTCTCCGCCCTCAACGAGTTCCAGCAGGATCAGTTCGAGGACTTCAACGCCGCCGACAACCAGCCGCCGTCGATCCAACACGGGCTGGCGGTCTCACCCGGCGTCGCTACCAACATCGGCAGCGCGTTCAGCGGGTTCCTCGAGGATTACGACGCCGCCGCAACGGCCGAGGCACTGGTCAACGCGTTCAACTGAGCGGGATCTATCTACTCCCGTATTATGCGTAACCCACTCACTGTCCTGAGACGACGCCTCTCGGCGTACCGTAGGATTCGCACCGACGGCGGCACAGCCTCGGCTGGCTCGATCCTCGACCGCGACTCGGTGCGGTCGGCCCCCTTCTGGCTCCCGCCGTTTTTGCTGGTGGGGCTGTTCATCTACGGGGCGATCATCTGGAACATCTTCCTCTCGTTGACGGATTTCGAGGGGCTCGGTTCGCCGGATTACACCGCGCTCGACCTCGAAAACTACGTGATCGCCTTCTTCGGCGGGACGCCCTCGTGGTCGTCGCTGTCGATAGAGCCAGTCTGGAACGCCGCGTGGAACACCGTCGTCCTGATGGTGTCGTTCTCGGTCGTCTGTCTCGCCCTCGGGCTCGTGATGGCGATCCTCGTCGACCAGGGGATCCGCTTCGAGAACACGTTCCGGACGATCTACCTGCTGCCGATGAGCCTGTCGTTCGTCGTGACGGCGAAGTTCTGGCTCTACATGTACAACGTCGACACCGGGCTCGTCAATCTCCTGTTCGAGGCTGTCGGCCTCGGCCCCGTCGAGATCGTCCAGAACCCCGACCTGAAGCTGGCGGCCGTCGCGTTTGCCCTGATCTGGCAGTTCAGCGGCTACGCGATGATCGTCTATCTGGCCGGGTTGCGCGCGATCCCGACCAGCCACTTCGAGGCCGCCCGCGTCGACGGCGCGAGCACGCTCCGCATGTACTGGCGGATCATCATCCCACAGCTCAGGACGGCCACGGTGAGCGCGCTCGTCGTGCTCACCGTCTTTTCGCTGAAGGCCTTCGACTTCCTGTTCTCGATGTACGGCGGCTACCAGCCGGGGCCGTCCGCGGACATTCTCGCCACCCGAATGGTTCGGGAGGCCTACAGCAACGGCAACTGGGCGTTCGGTTCGGCGATCGCGGTGATCCTGTTCATCATGGCACTCGCTATCGTCGCGCCGTACATCTACACCCAGTACCAGCGGGGTGAACTATGAGCACCGAGACAGGCCGGGCCGGCGAGCGGTCGCTGTTCGGCCACTCGCTGCGGCGGATCATCCTCTATGTCGTCCTCGTCGGGATGGGCGCGTTCTACCTCATCCCCATCGAGACCGGCGTGATGACCTCGATCATCAGCCCCGAGACCTACACCGGGAACTTCCCGTATCTCCCGCCGCTGGAGCCGCTGGTACCGGGGACGGGCGAGTTCTCACTGGAGCCGTGGCAGGGGGCCATCGACGGTCTCGGCCAGGGCCTGGTCAACAGCGTCATCCTCGTCGTGCCAGCAACGATCCTCTCGGGGCTGCTCGGCAGTATGGCCGCCTTCGGGCTGACGACCGTCGACTGGCGCGGCCAGATCGGGATCTACGTCCTCTTCGTCGCGGGGATCTTCATCCCCTATCAGGCAGTGTTGGTGCCGCTGACGCAGTTCTGGTACAACGTCGTCCCGCTGCGGGAACTGTTCGAACCGCTGGCGGCGTTGCCGCTGGTGGAGGCCTACCACTGGAAGCTCGTCGCGCTCATCATCACCCACACGGCCTACGGGCTGCCGATCTGTACGCTACTGTTCCGTGCCCACTACAAGAAGCTCTCCGACGAGATGGTCGAGGCCGCCCAACTGGACGGCGCGTCGGTGGCGACGATCTACCGCCGCATCATCCTGCCGCTGTCGATCCCGATGTTTGCTGTCGTGTTCATCTACCAGTTCACCCAGATCTGGAACGATCTCCTGTTCGCGCTCACCATCGTCCAGTTCGGCGACGCGGCAGTGGTGACACAGGAACTCGTCGGCATCGGCGTCTCCCAGTCGGGCACCAACTTCCCCTTACGGATGGCCGCCGCGCTGCTGGCGGCGTTGCCGACGCTGCTGGTGTACATCTTCTTCGGCGACAAGTTCGCCAAGGGGGTCACCGCATAGCATGACGACTGAACCCACAGGAGGAACCAACCCATGGCAGACCTGACACTCGACGACATCACGAAGGTATTCACCGAAGACGACGGCAACGAGATCACCGCAGTCGACGAGGTCTCGGTCGACATCGAGGACGGCGAGTTCCTCGTGTTGGTCGGCCCCTCGGGCTGCGGGAAGTCGACGACGCTGCGGATGATCGCCGGCCTCGAAACCATCACCAGCGGCGAGATCCGGCTGGCCGGCGGGCGCATCAACGAGAAGCCACCGGCCGAGCGGGATATCGCCATGGTGTTTCAGTCCTACGCGCTGTACCCGCATATGACCGTCCGCGAGAACATGAGCTTCGGGCTGGAGGAGTCGACCGACATGGCCGAGGCGGAGATCGACGAGACGGTCGAAGACACCGCCGAGCTCATGGAGATCAAGGAACTGCTGGATCGCACGCCGTCGGAGCTCTCCGGCGGCCAGCAGCAGCGTGTCGCCCTCGGCCGCGCAATCGTGCGTGCGCCCGAAGCATTCCTCATGGACGAGCCACTGAGCAACCTTGACGCCAAACTGCGGGCGACGATGCGGACGGAGCTCCAGCGCATCCAAAACGACCTCGACGTGACGACCGTCTATGTCACCCACGACCAGACGGAGGCGATGACGATGGGCGACCGGATCGCCATCCTCGACGACGGGATTCTCCAGCAGGTCGGCACGCCGCTGGAGTGTTACCACACGCCGAACAACCGGTTCGTGGCGGGCTTTATCGGGGATCCTTCGATGAACTTTTTCGAGATGGACGTCGACGGCGACACCCTCATCATCGACCGCTTTGAGTATCCGCTCAAACCGGCCCAACAGGAGGCTATCGCCGGCAACGCACGTGTTGTCTTCGGGATTCGCCCGGAGGATATCCGGATCAAAGAGCCCGGCGGGCTCAGCGACAACTATCAGTTTGAGGTAACTGTCGATGTCGTCGAACCGCGGGGTGACGAGAACACGATCCACCTGACGTTCGATCGGAGCGTCGACGACCCGGTGACGTTCACCGCGACCGTCAGCGGGCTCCGGGATGTGTCGGCCGGCGACGAGGTCATCGCCACCTTCCCGCCGGACTCGATCCACCTCTTCGATACCGACACCGGCGTTGCACTCCACAACCGTACCTTCGACTCCGAGGACGTAACAACGCAGGTGTTGTAAGGGTCGCTACTCGAACAGCCCGAGATCCTCGGCGACGAGATCCTGCAGTTGGGATTTGAGCGTCGGATCGACGGTCGCGTGTTCTGCCCCGTCGTGGCGGTTCTCGTTGTGTCGATCAAGTTGGGTTTCAAGCTCCGACAGTGGCACCGTCGTCTCGGTGCCGCATTCCTCACAGATAATCGGCACCTCGGGGTCGTCGCTTTGCTCGGTCATATCTCAGTGTTTCGGTGGATTACTAAAATGAATCCGGTTTTCGCGGTCGCTGACAGCCATGCGACACCGCCGCATGCCTCCGACTATCCGTGACCCTTAAGTAACCGACAAGGCTTCGCTTACTCGTAGTACTGTAGGGGCAACCGGCCCCGAGTCCATGGGGGCGACAATATGACCGACAACCGCGGGTTGCGGTAGCCAAGCTTGGCCCAAGGCGCAGGGTTGCTAACTCTGTGGCGTCACTGCCTCCGGGGTTCGAATCCCCGCCGCAACGCTCGCACAACTGAACTAGCTATGAGTGCAGAAGACACCGAAGACGGTTCGACGGCGGAGGACGACGAAGACCTCCGGTACTTCGTCCGGATCGGACAGACCGATCTTGACGGCACGAAGAGCGTCGAACGCAGTCTCACAGACATGAACGGTATCGGCCAGCGCACGGCACGCATCGTGACCGAGGCGGCCGATATCGACCGTACAGCCACCTTCGGCCTGCTTGAGGACGACGAGATCGACAGCGTTGTCGATGTCGTCGAAAACCTCGACGACCACATGCCCGAGTGGATGGTCAACCGGCAAGACGACTTCTTTACCGGTGAGTCCAGCCACATCGTCGGCAGTGAGGTCGAAGAGCAGCGCCGACAGGACATCAACCGCATGCAGATGATCGACTCCTACAAGGGGATCCGCCACAAGCGCGGCCAGAAGGTTCGCGGCCAGCGCACCAAATCCACCGGTCGTACCGAAGGGACGATCGGTGTCAACGTCGAGCGGATCAAAGAGGAGCAAGCAGAGGAAGCGGCCGCCGAAGAAGAGGCGGCCGCAGGGGATGACGACGAATGACAACCGGCCAAAACACCGTCGGCTACGAGACGCCAAACCACCCCTACCAGGGTGAACGGATCGCCGAAGAAAGCGGCCTCGTCGGTCGCTACGGCCTGAAAAACAAAGAGGAACTCTGGCGCGCCCAGTCGGAACTCCGATCGATCCGACGGGAGGCCCGCCGTCTCATCGGTGAGGCACAGGGCGACACCGAGGCCGCTGCCGAAGCCGGCAGCGAGTTCCTCGCCAAGCTCCGCCGCTACGGGATCCTCGGCGACAACGACACGATCACCGACATTCTGTCGCTTGAGGTCACCGACATCCTCGAACGACGACTCCAGACGGTCGTCTACCGGGATGGCCTGGCCAGCACCCCACAGCAGGCCCGGCAGTTCATCTCTCACGGCCACATCACCGTCAACGGTGCCCGGGCGACGACGCCCTCCCGCACCGTCGAGGTCGCCGAAGAGTCGGCGATCAGCTACGATGAGACCAGCCCACTCGCAGACGACCTGCATCCAGCCCGGGCGGAGGCCCAGGAGTAACCAATGAGCGAATCACAAGACGACAAGTGGGGCATCGCCCACGTGTTCTCCTCGTTTAACAACACGCTGATCACGATCACCGACCAGACCGGCGCGGAAACGCTGGCCAAATCGTCCGGTGGTACCGTGGTCAAGCAGAACCGTGACGAAGCGTCGCCGTACGCCGCCATGCAGATGGCCGAGGTCGTCGCCGAGAAGGCGAAGGCCGCGGGCATCGAGGGCGTCCACGTTCGCGTGCGCGGCCCCGGCGGCAACGGCAACAAATCCCCCGGCCCTGGCGCGCAGGCGACGATCCGCGCGCTGGCCCGGGCTGGCATCGAAATCGGCCGCATCGAGGACGTAACCCCGATCCCGCACGACGGGACACGCGCGCCGAAAAACAAGCGACTCTAGTATGTCAGGCCAATTCGACGTTCAGATCATCGAACGCGACGATCGGCAGGCCCGCTTCGTTGTTCGCGGGCTGACGCCGGCGTTAGCCAACGGCTTCCGCCGGGCGATGGTCGCCGATGTGCCGACGTTCGCCATCGACACCGTTCGGTTTACCGAGAACTCCTCGGTCATGTTCGACGAGATGATCGGCCTGCGATTGGGTCTCGTCCCGTTGACGACGCCGCTGGACGACTTTGAGATCGGCGACACCGTCACCGTCGCCCTCGATGTTGAGGGGCCAGCAACGGCCTACTCCGGCGATATCGAATCCAGCGACGAGTTGGTGCAGCCGGCAGACGAAAACATCCCGATCGTCGAGCTCAAAGAGGGCCACAGCCTCGAATTCGAGGCCGATGCGGTGTTGGAACCCGGCAAGGAACACGCCAAACAGCAGGGCGGCGTGGCTGTCGGCTTCCGCCACCTCCAGTCGGTCACCGTCGGTGACGACATCGGCGAGTTCGACGAACAGGAGCCGGAGATTCTGCGTGGGGCGATCGAAACCGACGAGGGCGAGGTTGTCCTCACCAAGGAGTTCGATCACGACCTCACGAACAAGTATCCCGGCACGGAGCTGACCGTCGAAGACGTGCCCGGAGCCTACGTGTTCCACGTCGAGACCGACGGCTCCTTCGATGTTGAGGAACTGGTGCTCCGCGCCGCCGAATCGCTCGGCGACCGCGCGGACGAACTACACGACGCAGTCACCGTTTAGCTGACTGCACCCACCGGACACCACCATGACACACTCGATCCACTCACGCGCTCGCCGCCCCGGCCCTGTAGCCGTGTGGCCGCCGAGCCGTGGCCGTCGGTCGATGACAGACCGGCGTGGGATCGAAACAGGTAAGCCGTGGTGTGCGGTACCTCGGAGTGCGTGCAGGGATAGCCAAGTCAGGCCAACGGCGCAGCGTTCAGGGCGCTGTCCCATAGGGGTCCGCAGGTTCAAATCCTGCTCCCTGCACTCCGATTTCTCTCAGGAGCAGTATTCATGAGCAGCAAAACGAATCCGAGACTACAGAGTCTCATCGCCGAGCTACGGACGGTCGCAGGCGAGTCAGATGCCGGTGTCTGGCGCGATATCGCCGACCGTCTCGCAAAGCCACGGCGCACCCACGCGGAAGTCAACCTTGGTCGTATCGAGCGATACGCCCGGGAAGACGAAACCGTCGTTGTCCCCGGCAAGGTGCTGGGCAGTGGTGTGCTCGAAACAAACGTCACGATCGCCGCCGTCGACTTCTCTGCGACCGCCCGCCGGAAGATCGGGCAGGTCGGCGACGCGGTGACACTCGAAGAAGCCCTCGACAGCAATCCTGAGGGCAGTAACGTCCGGGTGATTCGATGAGCGCGGCCAAGTTCGACGTCGATGTCGTCATCGACGCCAGAGACTGCATCCTTGGTCGCGTCGCCAGCGAGGTCGCCCAGCAGGCACTTGATGGCGACCGCATCGCTGTCGTCAACGCCGAAGACGCCGTCATCACCGGCAATCCGGAGTCGACGATGGAGACCTACCGGAAACGCGCCGAGGTCGGCTCCGACAGCGGGCCGTACTACCCGAAACGACCGGATCGCATCTTCAAGCGCGCGATCCGCGGGATGTTGCCGTACAAACAGGATCACGGCCGGGAGGCCTTCGAGAACGTCCGCGTCTACCTCGGCAACCCCTACGACGAGGACGGCGAGGTGCTTGACGGCACCTCACTGGATCGGCTCTCGAATATCAAGTTCATCTCGCTTGGCGAGATCTCAGAGAAACTGGGGGCAAACGTTACATGGTAACCAACACATCAGGTAAAAAGAAGACGGCCATCGCCCGCGCAACCGTGCGTGAGGGTGAGGGCCGTGTCCGGATCAACTCCCAGCCCGTCGAGCTGGTTGAGCCGGAGAT
Source organism: Halonotius sp. F2-221B (assembly GCF_046719765.1). Classification (NCBI taxonomy): domain Archaea; kingdom Methanobacteriati; phylum Methanobacteriota; class Halobacteria; order Halobacteriales; family Haloferacaceae; genus Halonotius; species Halonotius sp. F2-221B. Next base: position 74,351 of record NZ_JABEBY010000008.1, on the reverse strand, counting down.
GGCACAGCTCAAGATGCTTGAACCGTTCCGCATCGCCGACGACGATCTGCGAGACAGCGTCGACATCGACGTGACCGTCGAGGGCGGCGGCTTCAGCGGCCAGGCCGACGCCGTCCGCACCGCCCTCGCCCGCGGGCTCGTCCAGCATCACAACGATGCCGAACTGCGCGAGGCCTACCGCGAGTTTGATCGCTCGCTGCTCGTCAACGACGTTCGGCAATCCGAGAAGAAAAAGTGGGGCGGCCCGGGTGCACGGGCGCGCTACCAGAAGTCCTACCGCTGAGGTGACCTACGCATGATGATCCCAGTCCGGTGTTTCACCTGTGGCACGGTCATCGGTGAACACTACGAGGCATTCGAGGCACGCGCCAGCGAGGGCGATGAAGACCCCGCGGAGGTACTCGACGACCTGGGGATCACCCGCCACTGCTGTCGGCGCATGATGGTATCGCACACGGATCTTGTCGACGTCGTTGCCCCATACCAATGAGCATGCACTACAACCGCTACGAGAAGGCCCGCATTCTCGGCGCGCGGTCGCTGCAGATCTCCTATGGGGCCCCAGTGCTCGTCGAGACCGACCAAAGCGAGCCGATCCTCATCGCCGCCGAGGAGTACGACGCGGGCGTCCTGCCGTTTACGATCAACCGAGACCAATGACACGAATCAGCTCCGTTTCACTCCGACGCGTACTGGACTCCCGTGGGAACGCCACGGTTGAAGCAGATGTACTCACCGACGCCGGTGGCTTCGGCCGCGCCGCGGCACCCTCGGGTGCCTCGACCGGCGAGTACGAAGCGATCGAACTGCCGGCCAAGGAAGCCATCGCCAACGCCCGCGAACACGCGGTGCCACGGCTGGTTGACACCGTCTACGCGGGCGACCAGCGCGCGGTCGACAACGCACTGCGGGCGGCTGACGGCACCGACAACTTCTCGGAGATCGGTGCCAACAGCGCGGTCGCCATCTCGATGGCCGCCGCCAAGGCCGGCGCGGACACGCTAGGCGCGCCACTCTATCAGCATCTCGGCGGCGCGTTCCGCGGCGACAACTTCCCGATCCCGCTGGGCAACGTTGTCGGCGGCGGCGAACACGCCAAAGACGCCACCGACATCCAGGAGTTCCTCTCGGCTCCAGTCGGCGCGCCAAGCGTCGAGGAAGCCGTCTTCGCCAACGCCGCCGTCCACGCGCAGATCGGCGACATCTTCGATGAGCGCGAAATCGGCGCGGGCAAAGGCGACGAGGGCGCGTGGGCCCCACCGATCGACGACGACGAAGCCTTCGAGATCGTCGACGAGGCGGTCTCACAGGTCGCCGAGGAGGTCGGCTTCGAGATCAAGTTCGGCCTCGATATGGCCGCCGCCGAGATGTACGAAGACGGTGCCTACCAGTACAGCGACGGCGAGAAATCGACCGACGAACAGATCGAGTACGTCGCTGATCTCGTCGAAGAGTACGACCTCGCCTACGTCGAGGATCCACTCGACGAAAACGACTACGAGGCCTTCGCCGAGTTGACCGAGCAGGTCGGCGACCAGACGCTGATCTGCGGTGACGACCTCTTCGTCACCAACGTCTCGCGGCTGCAGGACGGCATCGACGCCGGCGCGGCCAACAGCATCCTGATCAAGCCCAACCAGATCGGCTCGTTGTCGGACACCTTCGATGCGATCGAGCTAGCCGTCAAACACGGCTACAAGACGATCATCTCCCACCGCTCGGGAGAAACCGAGGATACGACGATCGCCCATCTGGCGGTCGCCACCGACGCCGACTACATCAAGACCGGCACCGTTGCCGGCGAACGCACCGCCAAGCTAAACGAACTGATCCGAATCGCGGACGACGCAGTATGAGCGACAACAACACAGAACTCGAAGAACAGGACAACGCCGAGGCGGCCGACGCCGACGCCGAGGAGCCTGTCGATGACGAACCGGACGCCACCGACGCCGCCAGCGAGGCTGCCGAGGAGGCCGAAGCAACCGAGGCAGACGGCGACGCCGACGCTGACAGCGACGACGCTGAGGCCGACGCTGCGGCGGCCGAGGAGGCTGCTGATGCTGACGCCGAAGCCGACGCTGACGACGAAGCCGAAGCTGACGCCGAGGCTGAGGAGGAGGAGGAAGCCACGCCGTTCGACGACGACGTGATGCCGGACGACGAGGCCGATCTCCTCATTCCCGTCGAGGACTATCTCGGCGCGGGTGTCCACATCGGTACCCAACAGAAGACCCACGATATGGAGCGGTTTATCCACCGCGTCCGTGACGATGGGCTCTACGTGCTCGATGTGAGTCAGACCGACAGCCGCATCCGGACGGCGGCGGACTTCCTGGCAAACTACGATCCCGAGCAGATCCTCGTGACCTCCTCCCGGCAGTACGGCCGGTTCCCGGCCGAGAAGTTCGCCGAGGCGATCGGCGCACGCGCCCGCACCGGGCGGTTCATCCCCGGGACGCTGACCAACCCCGACTACGCCGGCTACATCGAGCCGGATGTCGTTGTGGTCACCGACCCGATCGGCGACGCCCAAGCAGTCAAGGAGGCGATCACCGTCGGCATCCCGGTGATTGCGATGTGTGACTCCAACAACCAGGTCAGCAATGTTGATCTCGTTGTCCCGACCAACAACAAGGGTCGCCGCGCGCTAAGCGTTGTCTACTGGCTGCTTGCCAACGAGACGCTCGACCGACGCAACGCCGGCACGCTCTACGAGCTCGAAGACTTCGAAGACGCGCTGTAGCGGGCTTTTTCGCAGATTTCCGTTTCATTCTGTCGCCGATTCGACAGTCGCAAGTATCCCCAGTCGAAGGGCCGCGTATGTCCCCGAGTCGACGCCGACTCCTCCAAGCGACCGCCCCAGCGATGCTGGCCGGGCTGGCCGGCTGTGCGAGCGGTGGCCTCGATGATAGCGACCAGTCGACCGAATACACGCTCAGCATCGATACGATCGACGCCAGCCCAACCGAGCACGCGCTGTACGAGCCGAGCGACGACGCGCTGTTCGGCGATCCAGCCCGCACCGCGCTGGCCGCTATCATCCCTGATGGCACACACAGAACCTACGGTTTCACGCCGCTGCCGGAAGACAGCTACGTCGCTGGCGAGGAGCGATATTTCCAGATCGATAGCGCGGCCACTGGTCGGCAGGAGATGGATCGAACGCTGGTTCGTGTCGAGGCCCTCGAAAGCGAGAACGCTGGCGACACTGCAATCCACGTCGACAGCCTCGACCGACCGAGTGCGCGAGTAATTAAAATCCTCCACTCCAACAGCGCGACCCGCGGCGCGGGGGCGTCGGCTGACCTGCTCCGGGATGACGCCTACGTCCTCCGGCGGCCGGCCGAGCGCGACAGCCGGCTGGCGAGCGGCGACCTCGACGGTGCAGTCGTCTCGATGACCGAAGACGGCGGCTTTCCGTACCGCGTCTCTATCACCACCGAATCGATCACAGAGACGGAGCAGACAACGCAAGCGATCCCCGTTGCCGACGACGAGGCCGGGTTCCGCGAGGTGGTGTTCGCCGCCGAGATCGACGCCGAACTCGACGACGGGTCGCTGTCGGCGGCAGCCCGCGACCTGCTGGATCGCGCGGTCGGCGGCGAGTATACGGAAGCAACGCCGCTGTCGACGGAGTACGAGGCGGTGCTGGCGGCCCTCGGCGTTGCGACCGCCGACGACAGCCTGAACGGGAAGCTGCTGTGGTATGGCGAGCAGCTGTACCGCTATGGGCTCTACATCCATCAGCCGGAGTGACCGGGCACCCCACACGGCGTTTGAATATACAATATCGACACGAATCTCACCCTCACAACGAGTGGTAGCGACGCCTTCGACAGGTTTCAACAGAGAAACAGGACAGTTGTGTTACAGACCGGCGAGACTGTCGGGGAAATGAGTATACAGTCATAGCTCCTTGTATCGAACAGAACCACTACTCCGCATCTCGGTGCCGGAGTCGACGCACAGACAGTGAAAACCAATGTCCGCACCACCGTGCGGACGCCGCGTGCATTCCCTGATCCCGTTTGAGGAGGGCGAGGGCCGCACCCCAAACACGTGAGTGCCAACCACAGTGTGGGTGGCGTTCACATTCCCACGTTCGCATGCAACCATATAAAAACCTACGCTACAGTGCGGTGAATATAGATGACAAACCCGACGGCAACTCCCCACTACCCCACAGGAGCGGGTGAGCGATGACGGTCGTGAGCGCGCCGGGCAAGGTGTACCTCTTCGGCGAGCACGCCGTCGTCTACGGCGAGCCGGCGGTTCCGTGCGCGATCGAACGCCGGGCGACGGTCACCGTCGAACCGCGCGCCGACAGCCACGTTCGCGTCGAGGCACAGGATCTCACCCTCGATGGGTTCGCCGTCGAGTACGCCGACAGCGCCGACGACCGGCCGGATGTCGACGTGCCGAAACCGCTGCTGGATGCGGCGACAGGCTACGTTGACGCCGCGGTCGAACAGGCCCGCGAGGCGGCCGACGCCCCCGACGCCGGCTTTGATATCGAAGTCGACAGCGAGATTCCACTCGGGGCGGGGCTGGGCTCCTCGGCGGCCGTCGTCGTCGCCGGCATCGACGCCGCCACGCGCGCACTCGGCGAGCCACTCGACCGCCGAGAGCTTGCCGACCGTGCCTATCAGGCCGAGTACGATGTTCAAGATGGGCAGGCCTCCCGCGCGGACACCTTCTGCTCGACGATGGGCGGGGCGGTTCGCGTCGAAGGCGACGACTGCAGCCGGCTGGCGACGCCCGCACTCCCCTTTGTCGTCGGTTTCGACGGCGGCGCGGGTGACACCGGCCAACTGGTCGCCGGCGTCCGCTCACTGCGTGACCGCTACGAGGTCGCCGCCGACACGATCGAATCGATCGGCGACATCGTGCGGAAAGGCGAGTCGCTGCTGACGGGAGCCGATCCCGGCGGCGGCCCGAGCGCGGAGCTGATCGGCGAACTCGGCGAGCTGATGAACCTCAACCACGGGCTGCTGTCGGCGCTCGGCGTCTCCTCGCGGTCACTGGATACGATGGTCTGGGCGGCCCGGGAGGCCGGCGCGGACGGCGCGAAGCTCACCGGCGCGGGCGGCGGGGGCTGTATCGTCGCCCTCGATGCGACCGACGAAACCGAGACCAGCCTCCAGTATACGACGGACTGTGAGCAGGCGTTCCGCGCCGAACTCGCCACCGAGGGCGTCCGCCTGGAGGATGAATAATGCCAGACGATGTGACCCCCGGCGATGATCTGACGATCCTCAAACTCGGCGGCAGCGTCATCACCGACAAAGACAGCCCCGAAACCGTCGACGACGACGCCCTCGACGGCGCGATATCGGCGATCGCTGATTCCGGTGTTGTGGATGGCGACGATGGCACCGCCGAGTTGCTCATCGTCCACGGCGGCGGCAGCTTCGGCCATGTTCACGCCGCCGACCACGGTGTGTCGACGACCGAGGGCACCCACGACCCAGCGGCGGTGACGGCGATCCACGGCGCGATGAAACGGCTCAATAGCGTCGTCGTCGAGCGGCTGCAGGCTGCGGGCGTCCCTGCTGTCCCCGTCCATCCGCTGTCGGCTGCTGCCCGCGACGCCGACGCCGGGCTGTCGCTGCCGACGACCGCGGTCGCGGGGCTGCGCGCCGAGGGGTTTGTGCCTGTGTTACACGGCGATGTCGTCGCCCACGCCGCGAAAGGTGTGACCGTCCTGAGCGGCGACGAGCTAGTAACTGGGGTGGCCGAGCGACTCGGCGCGTCGCGCGTGGGTCTCTGTTCGACGGTGCCGGGCGTCCTCGACAGCGACGACACCGTGATCGAATCGATCACCGATTTCGAGTCGGTCGCCGCGGCGTTGGGCGACAGCGAGTCGACCGACGTGAGCGGCGGGATGGCCGCTAAGGTGCGAGAGCTGCTTGCGTTAGGCGCGCCAGCCTACATCTTCGGGCCGGATGCGATTGGGCGGTTTTTCGCCGGCGAGCGGGCCGGAACACTGATCGACGGTCGGTAGCGTCACCCGTGCTCGGACGGAGCTGTCGGGGGCGCAGCCGCCCTCCCGACAGCAGGCGGAGAGCTGCTGTCCCAAAGGTATTCACCGACAGAAACGTGCTGATCTGTGTGAACAAGCTTCTTCGGACGGTCGGTCTCGTGGTGATCATCGCCACCGCCGGATGTAGCGGGCTGCCCGCGTCGGATGCTCCCGCGACCAACGAAACAACGATCGAAAACGACACCGCCGGCGCGACGAATGTGACACAGTCGATCGGGATCAGCGTCGACGAGTCGGCGGCCGGGGCTGAGCTAACCGCGATCGGCGCGACCTATCCCAGAGATGAGTTTGTCGTGAGCGCGGCCCAACACGAACAGATCAGTATCGGTGTCGACACCGACGGGGATGGAACCACCGACCGGACGTTCAACGAAACCCACATCAGCGGCGTCAACAACAACGCCTACTCCTTCGATATCACCCTCGATACGGGGTACACCCTCCAAGCAGGTGATATCGTCACCGTGGAGTATCCGGCGCTCGACACGCCACAGGAGCCGGGCACGTACACCGTCGAACTGCGGGTGAACGACCAACAGACCACTAATGCGACGGTCGATATCGAGTAGCGTCACCCGCCCTGTGCCCGTGACCAAACGCTTATTCGGCGGACTCGCCGACTCGCAGGTATGAACCCCGACGACGTGCGGTCGCTGCTGTCGACTGTTGAGGATCCTGATCTCGACGACGATATCGTCTCTCTCGGGCTTGTCAACGCGGTCGATGTCGACGACGAGAGGATCCGGCTTTCGATCGCGCTTGGCGCGCCGTATGCCCCCCACGAATCACAGATCGCCGAACACGTGCGAGCGGCCCTCGCCGACACCGACCGTGAGATCGAGTTGACGGCGGCGATGCCGCCAGGGCTCCACACCGACGAGGAGGTGCTTCCAAACATTCAGAATATCATCGCCGTCGCCTCCGGGAAGGGCGGCGTTGGCAAATCGACGGTGTCGGTGAATCTGGCGGCGGGGTTGGCCGAGCGCGGCGCGCGGGTCGGGCTGTTCGATACCGACATCTACGGGCCAAATGTTCCCCGCATGGTCGACAGCGACGAGGCCCCGAACGCCACCGAGGAACAAACGCTGATCCCGCCGGAGCAGTACGGCCTCAAACTGATGAGCATGGATTTCCTCGTCGGCCCCGACGACCCGGTGATCTGGCGTGGCCCGATGGTACACAAGATGCTGACCCAACTGGTCGAGGATGTTGAGTGGGGGCAACTGGATTACCTCGTCGTCGACCTCCCGCCAGGCACCGGTGATACTCAGCTGACGGTGCTCCAAACCCTGCCGCTAACGGGGGCGGTGATCGTCACGACACCCCAGCAGGTCGCCATCGACGACGCGGTCAAAGGGTTGCGGATGTTCGGCGAACACGAAACCCCCGTGTTGGGGATCGTCGAAAACATGTCCTCGTTCCGCTGTCCCGACTGCGGCGGCCGCCACGACATCTTCGGTGCCGGTGGCGGTGAGGCCTTCGCCGACGAGGAAAATCTCCCCTTCCTCGGGGCGATCCCGCTGGATCCGGCGATCAGAGCCGGCGGCGACGGCGGCGAGCCGATCGTCCGATCGGACGGCGAGACCGCGACCGCGTTCAAAACGATGACCGAGCGCGTCGCCAACAACGTCGGGATCATTCGGCGACAACAGGCGAACACGCACGCCAACGAGACCGAGAAGTAGCGTTACTCGACCTGGAGGGCGGTGTCGATCCCCGGATCGGTGAGCAACTCCTCGACCTCGGCGACCGTCGAGCCGGCCTCGACGGTGTTTTCCATAAGCACGGTCTCACTCGGGAACAGCTGCTCGCCGAGGACGAGGCCGTGTTCGCGGGCGGTCGAGCCGGTGACCGTCAGATAGACCCCGAGGCCGGTGTCGGCGATCGCGGCCTCCTCCTCGGCGGTCTCGGTTGGATAAACGAACTCGATGCTGTCGGTTGCTTCCGTGCCAAGAACGGCCTCGACAAGCCGTTCGTATCGGGGGGAGATACACAACGGGCCCTGGTAGTCGGCGACAAACGCACGGTCGAGTGTCGCCGCCTCGCCGATGGCCGCCGGCGTCGCCAACAGCGTGTGATACACCGTATCCCCAAGGCCGGTCACGACAGCGACATCGGTATCCTGGGGGTTGATCCGGGCGTTGATCTCCGCCAGTGAGGCGATCCCCGCCGGGCGGAGTTCGACGACCTCCTCCAAGACGAGATCCGCGCTGTCGAAGCCAAGGGCGAACTCGTGGGTGCGCAGCGCGCGAAACGGCTCCTCGCGGCCGATCAACCGGAGCTCGATCCCATCGAGTGTGACGGTGAGACTATCGAAGACGACCCGTCGCGGGAACCCATCTCGGTCATCCCGCAAGAGCGTGTACTCCGGGGCGGCGGGATCGCCAGTCTCGCTGTAGTCGGCCAGCCGTTCGTATGGGCTTGTATCGACCGATTTGGTGTCTTTCGTGAGCGCCTTCTCGTAGCGCAGCGTGGAGATGATGCTGTCAGCACGCGCGTCGATATCGGCTACGGTGGCCACCCGTTCAAGCACCGCTTCCAGCGGCCGGCCCTTTCGCGGCACGGCGACCGGGATCGTCGCGGTCATTAGACGGACTCTCGTGGCCCCCAACTAAACGGATTCCGTTTTCGGTGCCACAGACAGACACGGCCAGCGGGGTTAGGAATCGTCGTCGCCAACGCCGAAGGCGGAGCTCAACCCCTCACGGAACTGTTCGAGGGCTTCGATCCCCTCCTCGGCGTCGTCGATCCGGGCTTCGATCCCCTCCTCGGCGTCGTCGATCCGGGCTTCGATCCTGGCGACCTCCTCCTCGGCGGCGGCCGAGTCGGCCAACTCCTCGATCTCCTGGAGGGTATCCCACAGCGACTCGATATTGTCGCCCAGATCCCCCTCAACGGTAGCAAGCTCCGCGCGGATCTCCGCAACCTCGTCTTGGGTGTCGGCAACGGTCGCATCGAGATCGTCGACGGTGGCATCGACGGTGTCGACCTGCTCGGCAAGCGAGTCGATCTCGTCGACGACGTGTTCGATCTCGTCGGTGGCGTCAGCAAGGTCGGCTTCGAGTTCCTCGACTGTGTCGGCAGCATCGTCGGCGGTGTCGCTGGCCGCGGCGGCCGTCTCGGCGGCCTCTGTCGCGGTTGCGTCCGTCTCATCCAGTCGCTCATCAAGTCCACTCACGTCGGATTCGAGGGCATCGAGCGTCTGTTCGTGGCTGTCGACCGTCTCTGAAAGCGTTGTCAGCTCCTCGGTGGCCGCCGCAACCTCGGATTCAAGCGCGTCAATCGCCTCGTTGCTGTCGGCCGTGTCAGCGTCGAGTTCGGCTTCAAGCGCTTCGACTGTCGCCGACAGCTCCTCGAGATCAGCCTGGAAGCTATCAAAGATGTCCTCGCTCGTCCCGTGCTCGTCGATAAACGCTTCGAGGGCGTCCGTGTAGGTGACCAGCTCATCGACCTGCGACTGGAGGCGTTCGATCCGCACCTCCGCGCTTCGGGGGAGCCCCAACCCGAGTTCGGATTTGATCACCGAGCGGTCCTCCTCGGAGATCGTCCCGGCGCGCAGCTCCTCGGCGAGGGCGGCCGCGATCCCCTCGGCGGTATCGGCTGTGGTCGCCGCGGCCGCTGACTCGTCGGCTGCTGTCGATGCTGTTGCGTCGTCGGCGGGTGACTGGGTCATGGTGTCCTCGTCAGCGTCGTCCTCGTCGTCGCTGGCGTCATCGTCGGCAGCGGGTTCCGTGTCGTCCTCCTCGCTCTCGTCGATCAGCTCGGCGTCGTCACCACCGGCCTCGGGTTCTGGTTCGGTGTCAGTATCGAGTTCATCGTCGGCATCGAACTCATCGTCGACACCGGATTCGTCGTCGACATCGGGTTCATCGCCGATCGCGGACTCCTCGTCGGTTTCGGTTTCGTCGGCTGGTTCGCTCTCGACATCGGTATCGATCCCATCCGACTCGCTTTCATCGTCGACATCGGGTTCGGCGCCGACATCGGATTCGGCATCTACGTCGGAGTCGGTGTCTCCGTCGGAGTCGTCATCCTGATCGGATTCGGCGTCGTCATCGACCGCCATCGGTTCATCATCGGCTGCCGTCGGCTCATCATCGGTTGCCTCCGTCTCAGGCTCTTCGTCAACCCCGGTTGCCGGCCCCCATTCCTCATCGTCGGTCGGGTCGTCTGTGGCGTCTGTGCCGGTTGCCGGCCCCCACTCGTCGTCATCGGTCGGATCGGCGTCGACATCAACGGCGTCGAGCGGATCGACGTCCTCACCCGCCTCGGGATCAGATTCAGCAGCCTCGTCGTCGGCCGCCGTCTCGGCATCGACGGCTGCACCGTCATCGTCGGCGGTGGTGTCGTCGACAGCGTCGGCAGCGGCCTCATCGTCGGGAGCGGCCGCCGGGGCCGCGTCGGCTGGTGGGGTTCCGTCGCCGGCCTCCGCGGGTGGCGTTTCGGGGTCGACATCCGATTCGCTGGGGTTGACAGGGCCGTCAAGCGGTGTCTCACCGGCGTCCGCGCCGGGCAGCGAGGAGCGTTCGCCGGCCAACACCTCACGGACGAGTTGGCTGTTGTCCGGGCCGAGAACCCCCTCAATGTCGGTCGGGTCGTCCTCGGAGGTGGCGATCTCCTTGATCTCGGGGTCGGTCAGGAACTGTTCGAGGTCGTCGGGGTCATCAGTCCGGATGCCGTAGACGGTTTCGACCGTCTCGGTTGGATCGAGGGTGTACTCGAACTCGACGCGGTGGTTCTTGTAGGCCGTCCACGCGTCGCTGTGAAAGTCCGGATGGAACCCGATCCGCTCCATCGGAAAGGAACTCGGGATCTGGTCGGTTAGCCGAACATGAACGGGCACATCGGTGTTCGACGTCAGTGTAAACACGACGGCTGGGACGGGGAACTCCTCGGCTGTGACGGTCTTCTCGACGACAACACCGTCGTTGGACACCGTCACGAGGTCATCCGTCTGTGGCCCCTGGCTCATGGAACCTTCTACTCAACCAATGACTTAAAATGTGCGGGCTGGTGGCCGGTCACATACCACTGCTGGCCGCTGTCAGTCCCACCAGCACGGTACCGGTAAGATCGACCGGGCGACTACAGCACAGACAGCAGTGTTGACCTCAGCGGTACTCCTCGACAGCGACTGTCGCCGGACTGGCCGCCTCGCGTCGGGCCAGCCGTTCGGCGGAGCGTTCCACGCGACGGCGGTAGGCGGTCTGCTGGCGCATCGCCTGGCGGCGACACCGCTCTTGGGTCATCCAGTTGCTGCGGTCTTCGTCGGTCGTCTCCGGATCCCAGAACCACACCGGGAAGTCGTAGTCAGTCATCATTGTGTTGTTCTCCCTGTGATCACACAACGCCTGTTGTGTGTTTCTCGGTTGACTTCATCAATCTGGAGGATCGCAACCGACTTAACTGTTGGTGTGTCTGTATGGATGCGATTATATGCGTATATACAACGCCGAAAGCCGATTAAATGTGGACAAACAACCTATGATTGAACAAAATAGTGGTCTTTTGCGTACCGCTGCCGTGATGGATAACCGCTGGCCACCCGGTCAGAGCTCAACGCGATCGCCGATCTCAACGATCTCCAGTTCCTGTGGATACGCGTAGGAGGCGGTGTGGTGGTGGAGCACGGTCGGATCGGCGGTCATCCCTTTCCACATATCCCAGTGGGTCGGCAGTAGGCGATCGAGTTGGAGATCCGAGGCCGATTTCACCGTCTCGTTTTCGGTCGCATACCACTTCGTTCGCACCGGCTCGCGGGTCTCCTTGTCGGGGATGTTGCCGATAGCTCCAAACGCAAGCATGCCGAGGTCGATATCATACTCCTCACCCAACTCGACGAAGCTGTCGGCCGGCTTGCTGTCGCCGGCGTGGAAGATCGTCCCCGACTCGTGTTGGATCAGATAGCCGACCGGATGGGTCGAATCCGGGTCGTGGGTTTCGACCACGTCAACGGTGAACTCGCCGATCTCGATGCTGTCGCCCTCTGTGACCTCGGTGAACTGCGAGTCCGAGAGATCGTAGCTGTCGAGCCACTCCTCGTCGTCAAAGGCGACCGACAGGCTGTCGTCGGGTGCGTAGAACTGCGCGCCCGTGCGTTCGAGGATCGGCCCCTGAGTCGGGCCGTGGGTGTGGTCGGTGTGTTCGTGGGTCGCCAACACGGCGTCGGCTCCCGACTCCGGCACATCCTCGGGATCGAACGGCACGGGGATCATCCGGATCGTCCGCGGCGGATCGCCGAGGCCGACGTAGGGATCGATCCAGATCGTTGTCCCCTCGCTGCCCTTGATTACGAAGCCGTTACAGCCGAGATACCAGACGGCGACGGTCTCGGGGTCGGCATCGGCGACGGCGGTCGGCAGCCAATCGCCCCAGTCGCTGACTGTCATGGCCGGCTATCCGGCCCGGGTCGTTCTAAACGTTGTTGTCGCGGCGGAGCCGTTGGCAACCTGCTGGGGGCCGTTGTTTACAGCCAATCCGCCTCGGGATCGATGTAGCCGTCGGGCGTTTCGTCGTCGAAGACTGACAGAATGTCGTTGCCGATGTGTTCGTTGAGATCGGTCAGCGATTCCTCCGAGTAGAAGGCGGTATGCGGCGTCAGAATCACGTCGTCGCGGTCGGCCAACCCCGAGTTCGACAGCGGCTCTTCCTCCAAGACATCTAGGCCGGCGGCGGCGATCTCGTCGTTTTCGAGCGCCCAGAGCAACGCCGCTTCCTCGACGATCGGGCCGCGACCAACGTTGACGAGGACGGCGGTCTCGCTCATCTGTTTGAAGGCCTCCCGGTCGAACATCCCTCGCGTTTCGTCGGTCAGCGGCGCGTGGATCGAGACGTGATCGGCCTCCGCCAGCAGGTCGTCGAACGGGACTTTTTCCGCTCCGAACTCCTCCATCTCCTCGGCTTCAACGTAGGGGTCAGCCGCGACAACCCGGCAGTCAAAGCCAGCGAGCTTCTCGGCGGTCGCTTTCGCAAGCTGACCAAACGAGAGGAAGCCGACCGTTTCGCCGGTCAGTCGGTGGATCGGCGCGCCCACACCCCAGTCCCAGTCGCCGCCTTTCACCGAGCGATCGTAGACGTTCAGCCGGCGGAGCGACGCCAACAGCAGCGAGACCGCATGCGTCGAGACCTCCTCGCGGCAGTAGTCGGGGACGTTGACGACGGTAACGCCGTGGTCGGCCGCCGCGGGGATGTCGACGCCGTCGACGCCGACGCCCGCGCGAGCAACGATCTCCAGGTTCTCGCAGGCCTCGAAGACCGACGCCGGCACGTCGGTCTGTACATCGACAACGAGGGCTGCGGCGTCGGCGGCCGCCTCGATGATGTCGTCGGTTGTCTGGAGGTCAGCCGTCACGACAGTTGCTGTCTCACCAAGAACAGCCTCAAGGGTTTCAGCACGGATCATCGGATCGTCGTTAACAACAACAGTTGGCATACGCGCTCATTCTGCCTGCAGGCATATGAACCGTCTCCTTGGTTCCCACCAGGTGGGCCTCCCAGCGATAAGCAACTGCTGAAAGGAGTCTACCATTGGTTGCTCTCCCGGGCGACGCATATAGGATGTGGTGAGATGCCAGCTGAATACGACAAGATATCACAATAAGTCAGTATTGTTTTCCTCGTTCGGTTGGTACGGGAGCATGACAGTCGGCCGGCCATGACGTTTCAACTCCAACCAGAGGTGCCTGTCTTTGTGGGTATCCTGCTGGTCACGGCGTCGCTGCTGATCTACTCTATCCGGCAGTATCATCGCCGGGGGCAGGCAGCCGAACTACAGGCGTTTATCGTGCTGTTGTTTGTGATCTGTGTATGGCAGCTCACCGCTATTTTTATCAATATCATTACTGTTCCAGCACTGATATTCGTCGGCAACAACTTCGGTAACATCCTCCTTGTCCCTGGATTGGCCTACTCCCTGGCGTGGTTTGCACTGGCGTATTCGGGACAGACAGAGTGGGTAAACCGCTGGACAGCCGGGGTCGCGCTGGCGACGATCGGTGGAGTCGGGATCGCGGTCGTACTGAATCCCTCGCTCATGCTGGCGTCTAATGGGCTGACCACTCAGGGGCCGGTAACGATCGCTGGGGTCACCTTCACCGAGTGGGTTGTGCTGGATCTCACGCTACAGCCTGCGTTCCGAATCTACCAGCTGTACATCTATCTGGTTATGCTGGCAAGCGGTGGCATTGTCGTCCGCTACCTGCTGAAAAATCGTGGGCAGATATACCGGGGACAGGCGGTCGCCCTTGCGGTCGGTATCGGAGTAATACTGGGTGTGAATTCGCTGTTGTTTGCGGGGATTCTTCCACCGGAGTGGAATCTCACCCACGTCTCGTTTGGCGTTACCGCTGTCGCATTCGCGGTTGCGATCTTTCGGTATCGACTCCTCGAAGTCGCCCCTGTTGGGCGGAAACAGCTTGTCGAACAGCTGGCTGATCCGGTGATAATGCTTGACGATCATGACCGCGTCGTCGACTGTAATCCTGCGGCGCGGGAACTGATCGACGCCCCGGAAAACTGGCGTGGGATGTCCGCGACAGCCTGTTTCGCGTCGTTTTCCGACCCAACCGAGTGGTTTACCACAACCGGTTCAGGCGAAACGACACTCTCGGAGGCCGACACAGAACGGAGCTTTACGATGGATAGTGTCCCGATCGAAAACCAAACCAGCGCGCAGACGGGGCAGTTGATCCGACTTCATGAGATCACCGAACAGAAGCAGCGTGAGCGACAGCTCCGCGAACAAAACGAGCATCTCGATGAGTTCGCCAGCATCGTCTCGCATGATCTCCGGAGTCCACTCAACGTCGCACAGGGGCGGCTCAAGATCGCTGGCTGGGAGTGTGACAGCGAGGAGATCGCGGAAGCCGAGCACGCGTTGACACGGATGGAGTCGATGATCGATGACCTGCTCACGATGGCTCGCACGAGTCAAACGATCGAAGACACCCATCCGGTCGACCTTGCGGCGACTGCAAAGACAGCGTGGACGTACAGCGATGTTGCCGACTGCGAGTTACAGCTCTCGGTTCCGGCGTCGGTACAGATCGCGGCCGACCGTGATCGGCTGTTACAGGTGTTTGAGAACCTCTATGTGAACGCCGCCGAGCACAACGAGACGGCGGTGACCGTAGAGGTCGGTGTGGTTGGCGATGGGGAGTTGACAACCGACGACGGGCAGCGAGCCGGATTTTACGTATCGGATGATGGAACCGGGATCGCCGCGGTCGACCATGAGGATGTGTTCGAAAGCGGCTACACCGCCGCGAGTGGTGGCACCGGCTTCGGGCTGGCGATCGTTCAGGATATCGTTGCGGCCCACGGCTGGGAGATCACCGTGACCGACAGCAGCGACGGTGGAGCCCGGTTCGAGATCACCGGGGTACGCCCTGCTACTGACGGGGACGCACAGGCCAAGCGGGAATCACCGCAAGACTGATCGGTCGCTGCCGACCGCCCTACCACGTACCGTGGAACGTATCGAATTCGAGTTCGTCCAGCGGTTTGTTGCCCATGGCGATCTCGTACTCGCCGGGGGTGACCATCGGCTTGTGGAACTGCGGGCCGTCGTCGGTCGTGATCCGGGGACAGCCGGTGTTGACAAAGGCGTCCATATCGAAATTGAGGAGTCGGTCGGGCGTGACCTCGTCCATCGTGATCAGGTAGGCGTTGTCGTTGTTGTCGAGGATCTCCTCGGCGGTCTCCCAGCGACCCTGGCCGATCTTGGTACAGAAGATGACGCCCCACTTCTCGGCGTCCATCGCCTTGTGGACGGTGGCGTACCGCTGTTTGAGGAACTGCTCGGGGTCGGCGACGGTCACCACGTTGTTGACGGGGTCGGCGATGACGATGTGTTTGTCCTGGTGTTCCATCGCCAGCCCCATCGGGTGGAACTTCCCGCCGCCGACATACAGCACGTTGTCGGCGTCGATATCGGCGGAGGCGTAGTTGCAGCCGAGCACCTGGCCCTCGTAGGTGAGACGGTCGTCGCCCTTGCGCGTGTGGACTTCATAGCCGCGTTCCTCCAGCCAGTCGACCATCTCGCCGAAGCGGTTCATGTGCTGGGCGGTCGTCACCAGCCCGACCGCGGGGTCGTCGTCGGGGTCGGGGATTTCCGCAAGGGAGTCCTCAAGGATCGGGAAGGGATCGACGTTGGAGAACAGCGGCACGTAGATGATCTGATCGGACTCCTTCATCGGCGAGTGGCCGAAGTGGACGAACACGTCCGTCCGACGCATGAGGTAGGTATCGAGATCGCAGGCCCCATAGCAGGGCTGGCCCGACAGCATGATCGTCACGTCGTCGTCAACGACTTCCCGGAGGTCGTCGGCGACCGCGGGGCCGCGGCGTTTGAGGCCTTCCGGGAACTGGAGGCCGACCTTCTCGGCGTCGCGCTCGTCGATCTCGTCGACGATGCGTTCGAGTTCGTAATCCCACTCGCGGTCGTGGCGGAGATCCATCCCCGTGTTCCGGAGATCGCCCTCGGAGTAGCTGTCGTCGCTGGCGTCCTGACTCATTGCGCCTTCTTTCCGCCCGAGCCGTATAACCACGGCGTTTTACTGAATGGACGGGTGGAGGGCCGTCGTGTGGTCATCACAGCAAGCCGTCAGCGGGGGTGTCGTCAGTAGTCAGCAGCAGGAGCCGTCGCCACTAGTCGTCAGCGGGAACCGTTGCCGCCGGCTCGACAGCCGGTTCGGCGTCCTCGGCAGTCGGTTCACGCTCGGAAGTCCCTGTCCACGAGAGCTCGCCGTCGTAGTGGAACGCCGTATGCTCACGCGTCGGATCGACGACCGTCAGCGACAGCCACTCGTTGTCCAGCAGCGTCGTAAGCTCGTCGTGGTCGGCGAGGATCGCCTCGACGCGGTCGACCGGTGCGTGGATGACCGTCGAGAGCCGCAGCGGCTGGTGGTATGGATCGTCGGGGCCGGCGGCCACAGACTGCAGCGGGAGGCCGGCCAACAGGTCGCCGCCGTTGCCCTGATAGACGCCGATGTTGCCGACCGGATTATGCGTGATCTTCGAGCCGCTGCCGAAGACGCCCGAATCGACCGTCGAGAAGTAATACTGGGTGTTGATCCACTGGGTGACGACCATCGGCCCCGTGAGGATCGCTTCCAGCGCGTCGCCCTCCGAGTCGGTGGTGTGGTCGTAGGAGTGGAGGAACGCACGCCCATCGAGGTTCACGTCGTCGGTGAGGTCACGCGGCCCGATGACGAAGGCGGCGTTGCCGGCCAACCCCCACTCGGGGCGGGTTTCGGCCCAGTCGGCCGCGCGGCGTTCGGTCTCGCCGATGGCGTCGGTGGCTTCGGCACCCATCGCGTCGGCGCGCTCGGCCGCGGCGGCCTCGCGTGCCGTCGTGAGGTCAGCGCGGAGTTGGTCGAGATCGTCGGCGTGGCTTTCGGGAACGCCGCTGTCGTAGAGGTCGATCTCGTCGGTCGTGGTGTTGTGTTCGCCGGCGACGAAGACTGTATCATCGGGGATCTCGTGGCCGCGCTCGCGGAGTTTTTTCTGTACTGTGTCGTCGTTGCAGATCGACGCGAGGACACGGGCGTTCGGCCCGCCGGGATTGCCGGCGCAGGCCCCACAGTCCAGACTCGCCTCGTGGGGGTTGTTTTCGGTTTCGCTGGCATGGCCGACGAAGGCGACCACGCGGGCGAACTCGTCGATGCCCATCAGCTCAAAGGCCGTCGCGGCGTACTCGACCTTCTCGTCGGTCGTCAGCCCAACCGGGAGGTCGCCGGCGTAGGTGTGTTGATGGTGTACCATCGGCTCACAGAACTCGTGGCTGTCGGGTTCGGCGTCGTCGACGGCATCCAACAGATCGTGGACGCGACCGGGGACGAGCGTCCGCGCCGCCAGTGCGAGGGCGTAGCCGCTGCCGCTGCTTTCGACGAAGCCGTAGGCACTCGCCGCGTTGGCCTGCAGCGTCTCGATGATCTCGTGGGCTGCCTCACGGATCCCCCCGACGCGGTCGTGTGTCGCCTGCGTTTCGTCGTCAGCCGGGCGTTCGGTGATCCGGTGTTGGGGATCGAGAATCGGCGGGCAGGCTTCGACCGACACGTCGGAGTCGTAGCCGTTGTACTCGATTGGAACGCCGAAAAAGCCCGCGTAGCCGTGGGTTTCGTAGTTACCGGCGGCCTCGATGTGGCGGCGAATGACCTCCGAGCGCGTGTCGATACAGAAGGTCAGTTGGGCGTCCGGGCGATCCGCTGTCCCGCTGTCGTCGGCCGCCTCGTCGCCATCGACGGTCGCCTCGCTGTCGGCCATCGCCTCGCTCTCGGCGGCGACCGTCTCGACCAGTTCCTCGCGGTAGGTCGCCTCCCAGGCGTGCAGGAAGCCAGCAGCGATCTCGTCGGCCGCGTCGGGATCGGCGCGCTCGGCGTCTGTTGGGGTGAGGTCGACGCCGAAGCCGTCCAGCAGCGATAGCCGCACCGCAAGGTAGCCCGCCAGCGTGATCGGGTATTCGGACTGCCACTCGCTGTCGTCGGCGACGCGCTGTTTGATGAAGCCTGTCCACCCCGGCAGCGCGGCCAACTGTTCGGTAAAGATCGCTTCCCACTGGGCCGTGGGATAGTCGTCGACGACGGCTTCGATGGCCGCTGTCGGCGACGCCGGGAGGTCGGCGACGATACCGGAATCAGGAACCTCGCTGTCGTGGGGAGCCAGCGCGCGAAAGGCGTTGTAGAAGCCATCCTCGCGGTTGGGCATCGCCCAGTGGGCCCGGCCCTCGTCGAGGAACGCCGGCAGCCACTTCGTCAGGACCGCGTCGACGCGATCGGTGTCGCTTTCGTGCTCCGTGTCGGTGCTGTCGTCGTGTTCTGCCTCGGCTACGCGGCCGAGCAGCGTCTCCGGGTCGGCGTCGTAGCCGCGGTCGGCGAGCTCTGACCGGAGGATCGCCTCGTCGATCCGGCCGTCGGCCAGCGCGGTGCGGAACGTCTGCGCACTCGGGTAGCCACGACCGCCCAGCAGATCGGTCGCGTCCGCGACCGCCGCCTCGAAGGGCTGGTCTTCGAACCCCGCGAGGGGGTTGGCCGTCACAAACGAGTGGATCGGCCAGACCGAGCCGACCGTGGTTGCCGCGCTGTCGATGCTGTCGTCGAGTGTGGGTTCAGTACTCATTGTAGTCCTCCGTTGTCGTCAGCAGGGAGTCGGACACGGGCTGTGTCAGGTTCAGCAGGGTCACGTAGAGGCGGCCGCTGCCCTCGTGGATCCCGGTCTCGATGGCGAGATAGACGCCGACGAAGACGACGGCGATACCACCATGCAGAAGGGTCAGCTCCGTCGACGCCGTGACGACCGGGAGATCGGCCAGCATGAACGAGATCGCCTCATAGACGACCGCATAGATGATGATCGCCGGGAAGAACACCAACGGGACGGCCGCGTAGCGAACGGTCGCCGGCAGCGAGGTGTGCTGTACCGTGCTGCGAGCCGCGTGCAGCGTGGCGATGGTAACGAAGAAGGTCAACAGCAACCCGCCGTTGACGATCGTTCCCTTCCCGGTCAGGATCGCAAAGAGCGCGCCGCCGAGGAGCCCGGTGACGACGGTCACGATGAGGGTGCCGACGCCGTTGAAGCCGACCGTGTGGTGGCTCACCGCCGACGGGCTTGTGTGTTCGACCGCGGTTCCCGACGAGAGGAACTGGTAGGCCTTGTAGAAGCCATGCAGAATGAGGTGGGTGATCGCCGCACCGAAGAAGCCGAGGCCGGCCTGCATGATCATAAAGCCCATCTGGCCGACCGTCGAGCAGCCGAGTTGGCCCTTGATATCCGACTGCACGGATTTTAGCAGCTTGCCGCCGAGCGCGCTGGCCGCGCCCACGCCGACAATGGCGAGCATCACTGGCGGTTCAACGGTGACGACCGGCGCGAACCGCGCCAGCAGGACGCCGCCGGCGTTGACGAAGCCGGCGTGCATCAGCGCGGAGGCCGGCGTTGGCGCGGTCATCGACGAGAGGATCCACGTGTGAAACGGGAGCAACGCCGACTGGATCATCGCCGCGACGACGAGGCCGGCGGCGGCGAGCACCGCGGTCGTCGTCGACAGCCCGCCGACGGCGTCGAGCATCCCTGTTATCGTGGTTGCGCCTGTCGCCGACCACAGCAGCGCGAGGCTGGCGGCGATCACGAGGCTACTCCCGACGAAGTAGCGGCGGGCGGTGCGGGCCGCGGCCTGCGCCTGCGGCCAGCCGTCGACGTGGCCGATCAGCGCGGCCATGAGCAGCCCCATCGCCAGCCACGCCGCCGCGAACAGCGCGATGTGGTCGGCGGCGACGACGACCATCACCACCAGCGTGAACGCGAAGACGCGCGTGAAGAACTGGGTTTCGGCGGGATTGCCGGCCAGATACCGGCGCGCGTAGCTGTGGACAATCCCGCTGAAGAGGGTGACGACCGTCCACATGACGACCGTCAGGCCGTCGATGACAACGAGGCCCTCGACCGCCCACGTCGGGTCGGTTCGGGCGAACGTGCCCGCAAGAACGAGCGTCCCGAGAAACATCGCCCACACGAGCCGGGTGAGCGCGGCGGGGACGCGGGCAGCGTGGTTCTCCATCGCTGGGAGCGATCCGACCGATCTGTGCTGGGTGCCATCTGTCATGTGTTGGGTCGACCGACCGATCCGTCGCGGCGACCGGTGCCGACGGAAACTGGTCGTGTTCGCTCACCTGTAGAACAAACTGTGCATTAAATCTGTTTATTGTACCAGATCGTTCTCTCAAAGGAAATTATAGAACATTATGGTCTCAAAGGACGGGGGAACATCGGGCTCGGCCGCCGGTGCCGGCGATCTATCGACGCGACGCCACACAGACGACCGGCCGAGAGGGGGTGTTTTCGGATCGAACGACCAGCCGTGAGGCCGGGGTGGAAACACATATCGGGGCTGAACTGATGGACTGGGACATGCAACAGTTTGAGGGGATGATCCTCGCCGGGGACGCCTTCGACCCGATCCAGGGCCGGGTCGTCGTCGACGACGGGCAGATCACGGCCATCGAGGAGGCGGCCACGGCGTCAACCGACATCGTCCTGCCGGCGTTCGTCAACGCCCACACCCACATCGGCGACTCGGTGGCGAAGGAGGCCGGCGTGGGGCTCGGGCTTGAGGCGGCGGTCGCGCCGCCGGACAGCGAAAAACACCGGCGGCTGGCCGCTGCGAGCCGCGAGGAACTCGTCGCCGCGATGCGCCGCACCCTCGGGTTTATGGAACAAACGGGCACGGCGACCCACCTCGATTTCAGAGAGTCGGGTGCGGCGGGTGCCGAGGCCCTCCGTGCCGCCGCCAGCGAGACCGCGACCGACGCGTTCATCTTCGGGAGCGGGCCCGCATCAGTGCTGGAGATCGCCGACGGCTACGGGGCCAGCGGCGCGAACGACGATACCTTCGATGCCGAGCGCGCCGCGGCCCGCGAGGCGAACAAACCCTTTGCCATCCATGCCGGCGAACCCGACGCGACCGACATCCATCCGGCCTTGGACTACGACCCTGAACTCCTGATCCACATGGTGCACGCCGAAACCGAGCACCTAGAGCGGGTCGCCGAGCAAGGGGTGCCGATCGCGGTCTGTCCGCGCGCCAACGCCGTCCTCGGCGTCGGTCGCCCGCCGATCCGCGAGTTACTCGACCACACGACGGTCGCTCTCGGGACGGACAACGTCATGCTCAACCCGCCGTCGATGTTCCGCGAGATGGCCTACACGGCAAAGACCTTCGAGGTGACCGACCGCGAGGTGTTGCGGATGGCGACGCGGGCGGGCGCGGAGATCGCGGCTCTCGACTGCGGCGTGATCGAGGCCGGCCGCCGGGCGGCCCTGCTGGTTCTCGACGGCGACTCAAACAACCTCTCGGGGACGGTTGATCCGGTGTCGGCGGTCGTTCGCCGGGCGACCGGGGTGGATGTCAAACAGGTCGTGCTCTGAACGGGACTCGTTGATACGGGCTGGTTACTCGGGGGCGAACTCGCTGAACGGTGTGGTCTCGTGACTCCGGACGAGTACCTCGTCGGCGACGGTCAGCCCCATATCGAGCAGTTCCTGGGCGACGGGTGTGATGTCACTATCCGACTCGCCGACGGCGGTGACAAGCAGATTCTCCTCGCCGGTGACCAACTCCTGGACGGAAATCACCCCGTCGATGGCGAGGATGTCGGCGACCAGATCGCCGCGTTCCGCGATCGACGCCGTACAGTACAGCAACATCCGCAGCGGATACCCCGACCCCTGGTAGTCGACATCCGCGCTGTACCCCTTGATCACGCCGTCGGCTTCGAGCCGCTGGATCCGCTTGCGAACCGTGCTGTCGGAGGTGCCGGTTCGCTCGGCGATATCGGCCGACGAAAAGTTGCGGGCGTCCTCCTGTAGCGCGTGCAGGATCGCCTGGTCGACATCGTCGATATGTCCGTTCTCCATGGGCTGTTTTGAGCCAGTATGCTCAAAGAACTTCGCCCACCGGGGCGGTGGCCACGGCGTACCCATGCTCGAACCGGTGATATCGTGGGACGCCGACACCGGTGGCATCGGTGTTACGCCCCTATTAATGTAGCCCGCCCCGCTTTGGTGACCATGAGCAACCTACCACTCGACCATGTGCATATCGCCCCCGACGAGCCGAGCGACGAGCCAGCCCCCGCGGTCGTCGTCCTCCACGGCCGCAGTGCCAACGAGAAGGATCTCCTGCCGGTCGCTCGGTCGCTGCCGGACGACCTCCACGTCGTGAGTCTGCGTGCTCCAGACCGTCTGCAGGGCGGCTACACGTGGTACGAGCTCGATCTCTCCGGCGGCGGCCTCCATCAGAGCCAGCCCGACGCGGCCGACTTCGAGCGCAGCCGCGGGCTCGTCACCGAGAGCATCGACGCCGCCGTCGACGCCTACGAGATCGACGCCGACAACGTTGGGCTGCTGGGCTTTAGTCAGGGGGCGATCACCAGCCTCTCGTTGCTACTTGATGACCCCGACCGCTACGAGTGGGTTGTCGCCTTGCACGGCTATCTGCCGGACTCACACAGCGATGTCGACCCCGACGGGATCGCCGACAAACCGGTGTTTATCGCCGCGGGCGAGGCCGATGAGATCATCCCCGCCGCCCGCACCGAGGCTGCCGCCGACAGATTCGAAACCCTTGGCGCGGCCGTCGAATATACCGTTTTCGATGGCGGCCACGGGATCGGCCCCGCCGAACACGAGGGGCTGCTCGATTTTGTCGAGCGACAGCTGGCCTGAACGCGCGTACCGAGCGAACCGGCGTCGCACGCGGCGTACACAACCGGGGGAGAGCTATTTTCCCCCGACACAATGGGCTGCTGTGGCGACGGATAACACCCCGGCGGCGAGGTCGACGACCCACCGTAGCACCGCGGTTGCAACGATCACGGGAGCACAGCGATGATCGGCGGCTTCTCACCGGCGTTCCTCGTAGTGCTCGCAGCCGTGTTGTTCGTCGCCGGAACGGTCAACGGGCTGGCCGGCTTCGGGTTCGCGCTTGTCGGCACGATGGCGTTGGCGACGGTGATCGAGCCCTCAACGGCGGTCGTCCTCATGATCATCCCGATCCTCTCGGCGAACGCGACACTCGTCAGCGAGCTGTCGGTCGCGGAGCTGGGGAGCTGCGGCCGGCGGTTCTGGCCGCTGGTGCTTGCGGCTCTCGTGGGAACGCTCCTCGGGATGGTTGTCATCGACCGGCTGCCGGGCGCACCCGTCCGGGTCGGCCTTGGGCTCATCACGCTGGCGTTCGTGCTCAGCCGGGGGTCGGTGGTGCCCATGCCGTCTCTCGGTGGCGGTAGCGTCGACCGCGAGCACACCGGTGTCATGGTCGTTGTCGGTGGGGTGTCGGGGCTGTTGTTTGGGGCGACAAACGTCGGCGTGCAGCTTGTTGCCTATCTTCGAAGCATCGATCTCTCCCATGGCCTGTTTGTCAGCGTCGTGGCGATGGTCTTTCTCGGCATCAACGCCCTCCGGGTCGGCGCGGCCGCGGCGTTCGGGCTGTACCCGTCGCTGGCGGTCGTCGGGCTCTCGGTGGCGGCGGTCGTTCCCTCGGTGCTCGGCGTTGCTGCCGGGCGGTGGCTCAGGCGGCGTGTGAGCAGTCGACAGCGAGAGATCGCCGTCCTCGGGCTGCTCACAGTCGTTGGGGGTCGGCTCGTCCTCGGCGGGCTGGGGATCGCCTGAGCCGACCAACCGTCCGGCACATTGAAGCGAATCGATCACTAATATCACCTATGAGCGTTGAAACCGCGACACTGGAGGATCTGGGTCGAGAACTCGGCGAAAAGATCGCTGACAGCCCGGAACACACGGCGTTTCGCGAGGCCAGCGAGGCGGTCGAAAACGACGCCGAAACCCAGGAGGCGATCAAGGAGTTCGAGGAGCTTCGCCACCAGTTCATGCTCGATCGAGAAGCGGGCACAGCCGACCGCGAATCGATGCGTGAGGTACAGGAAGCCCAAGAAGAGCTCCACAGCATGCCGCTGATGGAAGACTATCTTGAGGCCCAAGAGGAACTCCAAAATAAACTCGAAGCGGTCAACAAGGCGATCTCCGAGCCGCTGGCGGTCGACTTTGGCGGCGAAGCCGGCGGCTGCTGTCAGGACTGAACCGCGGGCTGGCTACTCGTCGACGTACGGTGTTTCGATCTGTTGGCCGCCACCGATCCACACTGTGAGCCACCGGGTTACCACAATAAACACTGCCACAACATGGCCCAACAGGCGTTCGATCGCGGCGATCGGCCGGGCAATCCGATGACTCCACGCCCCGGCGTGGCCGAGCGCGTATGATTTTGGGACGATCTCGCCGAAGACGAGGATCAACACGCTCACCGCAACCGGAGGGTCTGGCTGTCACGGGCACCATCGCCGGCAGCCGAATCGATCCACTGGTCGGACAGCGAGAGGATCGCCGACTCACTACTGGAGAAGAACGCGCTCAGACCCACTAGTACGATAACAGCGACAAACGACGGGACAAGCAGCGTGAGCGATCGCATGCTGGCTTCGTTGGCCGGCAGGCATATTGAATGGGGTAGCCGGCGGGGAGAGCACGAAAAACCAGGAGCCGTAGGTTTAGATACGAACCCGCGACCACCCGGGGTATGCATCTCGCGGTCGCCACCCCTGGCGTGAGCAAAGCAGCGGTACGGGCTGCCACGGCGGCCACCAGCCCGGTCGTCGTGAAAGCGACACGCTGTGGGCGGCTCCCACCGACCCGATCGCCGACCGAGTTGACCATCTGTGTGCGGTGTTGTCGCGTCTCGCTGCATGCCGCCGACCGCGTGCTCGCAGGGATTGGGTCGCCGGTCACCGATCGGGTTCGACTGCTCGATGCCAGCAGTGTCCCGCGCTGGCTCCGCCGGCGATTCGACTGTCCGGTGATCGCACAGCCGCGGCAGCGACAGCAGCCACACTCTGTGGTCTGGGACTAACGCAGCGGGCGCGGATAACGGGTAAAAAACGCGGTGAGGCTTACTCGTCGAGGCTTTCGGCGAGTTCGTCGGCGTCGAGGTCAACGTCATCGAGGTCGACATCGTCGAGGGCCTCCTCGACATCGCCGCCACCCATGCCGCCGCCCATCATGCCGCCCATGCCGCCCATCATCCCGCCGCCGTCGAGGATCTCCTGGACGATCACGCGGTCGAGACCGAGTTTGTCGGTGATCTCCTGGGCGATCTGGGATTTGCCCATCATCCATTGCTGGTTCATCGTCAACTGCTGAGTCGCCTCGATGTAGAGGGTCTCCTTCTCGACGGTCTGGGTTTCCGTCGTCGGCTCGGCGTCTTCATCATCTTCATCGGGTTCGACAGTGACCTCCTCCTCGACCTCGTCGGTCTGGATCCAGAGATCAGGCACCTGCTGGAGGTGCATGCCGAGAATCCCCTCAGCCTGCTGTTCGCGGTCGTCGACGACGGAAGCGATCTCATACTCGTATTCGAGTTCTTCGCCGGCCAGCGGGTGGTTGAAATTGACGCGGGCGCGGCCGCCGATGATCGTCTCGATGTGGCCTTGCTGGCGGTCGATCTGCACTGTTGCGCCGGGGTAGCGGTCATCCTCGGGGATCTTTTCGGCGCTGACCGTTCGGACTTCCTCGGGGTCGTACTCGCCGAACCCCTCCTCCGGGGAGATGATCACGCTGTCGCCGTCGCCGACCTCGCTGCCGCGCAGCGACTCGTCGACGGATTCGAAGACGTGGCCGTCGCCGACGATGATCGTCCGCGGGGTGAAATCGCGGTTCTCCTCGTCGGCGATGCCGGCCTCCTCGGCGACCGACTCGTGGGTCGTGTCGATGACCTCGTCGTCATCGGTCGTCCGGAGCGTGTAGTCGAGTTCAACAAAATCGCCGTCTTGCAATCCATCGGCGGACTCGTCGGCGTCGTCGGCGTCAGCGGCCTCGGCCTCGTTTTCACTCATACCCCGATACACTGCCGAGGTACCCTTAAGAAGCACGGTTCGGTGCCACCGCCTCACGCCGACACGCCTGGAGGTAACCAACCTCGACACCGCAAGCCACAGGAGTCTTTGCCGTTCGCGCGGTCGAGACGGCTATGTACGAGGTCGAACTCAAGTTACGGGCTGACCACGAGTCACTCCGGGAACGACTCGATGACGTGGGTGCCAATTGGGTCGAGCACCGCCGGCAGGTCGACACCTACTACGACGCCCCACATCGATCCTTCGCAGACACCGATGAAGCCCTCCGCATCCGTCGGGAGGAGCCCGCCGATGGCGACGACGTAACAAAGCTCACCTACAAGGGCCCCCTCATAGAGGCGGCCTCAAAAACGCGGGAAGAGCACGAGACAGCCGTCAACGACGACGAGGCACTCCAGGGCGTGCTCGCGGGACTTGGGTTCGAGCCCGCTGCCGTCGTCGAGAAGGATCGAACATACTTCGACTTCGACGAGTACACCGTCGTCCTTGATGCGGTCGATGGGCTCGGTGAGTTCGTCGAGATCGAACGTGAGGTACCCGAGGCCGAGGTCGAAGCCGCCCGGGAGGAAGCGATCGGGCTGCTGGAACGACTCGGGCTTGACCCCGACGAACAGATCCGCACCTCGTATCTCGGTTTGCTGCTGGCAGCTGACGACTGATGTTTCATGGTTATTTTGTGACGGCGAGAAGTTTCCGCAAGTTATAGCACGACCGATAGCAAAGGGCCGGCAATGAGTCGCAATATTCAGGTTAGCGAACTCGACCGGCAGGCGGTCGAGGATCAGTCGGTTGAGATTGTCGAGCGCAAGGGGGTCGGCCACCCGGATTCGATCAGCGACGGCGTTGCGGAGGCGGTTTCCCGCGCGCTCTCGGCGTTGTATCTCGACCGCGTCGGCAAGGTGCTCCACTACAACACCGACGAGACCCAGCTGGTCGCCGGTCGCGCCGCGCCTGCCTTCGGCGGCGGCGAGGTGATCGAACCGATGTACCTCCTTATTGTCGGCCGCGCCACAAAGGAGTATGACGGCCAACAGCTCCCGGTCGATTCGACCGCGCTGACCGCGGCCCGGGAGTATCTCGATGAGACGATCCCGGAACTCGATCCCGGGGCCGATGTGATCGTCGACGTGCGACTCGGTGAGGGCTCCGGCGATCTTCAGGAGGTCTTCGGCGAGGACGGCGCGACCGTCCCGATGGCCAACGACACCTCCTTCGGCGTCGGTCACGCACCGCTGACCGAAACCGAGGCGATCGTCCACACGGCCGAGCGCAAGCTCAACACCGAGTACGTCGCCGACAACCCGGAGATCGGCCCCGATGTGAAGATCATGGGCAAACGCGAAGGCGACCAGATCACCATCACCGTCGCCGCCGCCATGGTCGACGCGTATATCGCCGATCTCGACGCCTACATCGACGCCGTCGATCGTGTTCGGGAGTATGTCACCGATCTCGCCGAGGGGATCACCGACCGCGAGGTAAGCGTCGATGTCAACACGGCCGACGACTACGAGGAGGGCTCGATCTATCTCACCGTCACCGGCACCTCCGCCGAGCAGGGCGACGATGGCTCGGTCGGCCGCGGCAACCGCGCCAACGGCCTTATCACGCCGAACCGACCGATGAGTATGGAAGCCACAAGCGGCAAAAACCCCGTCAACCACATCGGGAAGATCTACAATCTGCTGTCGACGAAGATCGCCGAATCGGTCGTCGACGAGGTCGATGGGATTCGGGATCTCCAGTTGCGCCTCCTGAGTCAGATCGGCCAGCCGATCGATCAGCCGCACGTCGCCGACGCACAGGTCGTCACCGCCGACGGCGTCGCCGTCGCCGACCGGGAGGCGGATATCCGAGCGATCATCGACAGAGAGCTTGCCGACGTGACAGATATCACCCGGCAGGTCATCGATGGCGAGCTGTCGACGTTCTGAAAAGCAGTACCGTTTTACTACTGCCAGTCGGTGAGTCAGGCATGCGTCGGCAACTGGGCATTGGCGTCATCGCCGGGATCGGCGTTGCGACCGCCCAGCTGACGGTCTACGGGATCGTCTCCGGGGCCTACGACGGCCTTGTCGGCCTGATCACAGATGGGGTGCTCACGCTGCTGTTTTCGGCGTTGGTGATCGGGGCGGGCTACTGGGCTCAGACCACGGATCGCCCCGACTGGGATATCGTGCGACTGGCCGGCTGGTGTCTCGTCGGCGCGATCGCCATCGGCGGTTTCGAGCTGTTGACCGCGCTCTCGCTGTATGCGGCCGGAGCCGCGGAGATCGAGTTGCTCCGAGCACTCACCACCGCCGCCGCCCGCGGAGCCGCCCTTGGGATCGGGTTCGGCCTGTTCGATATCGAGCGCCGACGCACCAAACGCCGCGGCGCGGAGCTGGAGCGACAGGTCGACCGGCTTGAGGAGTTCGCCTCCGTCGTCTCCCATGATCTCCGGAGTCCACTCACCGTCGCCAAAGGCAACATGGAGCTGATCGGCGACAACGAGAGCGTCGACGAGGAACTGATCGCCCACGTTGAGTTCGCCCACGATCGGATGTCGGAGATCATCGAGGACTCACTCGCCTTGGCCCGCGGTGGCAACGAGGTCACCGATCCAGAACCGGTCGATATCGAGGAGCTGGCCACCCAGGCGTGGCAGACCGTCGGCGGCAACGACGAGACGCTCACCGTCACCACCGGGATGGAGCTGGATGCCGACCCGGAGCGACTGCTGCGACTGCTGGAGAATCTGTTTCGGAACGCGATCGAACACGGAGCTGAGGACGACGACAGCGACGACGGTGGTGATCCGATCGCCGCCGGCCTGCCGGACGATTACGGCGACGACGAGCCAGCCGACTCCGTCCTCGACGGCCTCTCGATTACTGTCGGCCAACTCAGCGATGACGAGGGGTTCTACGTTGCCGACAACGGCGACGGGATCCCGGAGGACGAACGGGAGGATATCTTCGAGGCCGGCGTCTCAAGTTCCGGCACCGGCAGCGGCCTCGGGTTGGCGATCGTTCGCCGGATCGCCCAAGCCCACGGTTGGACGGTGTCGGTGACCGACGCCGACGGCGGCGGCGCGCGGTTTGAGTTCCGCACCGACCCCGTATAGCGAAACCACTATGCGGTGGCACTGACTCCCTCCGATTGTGACGCGTGTCTGTCTCATCGGAACCGACGAGGGTGATCTTCGGTACGAGCTGCTCTCCCGGGAGACCGCCCGCGCGGCGTTGGCAACCTACGATCTCAGCCAACCCTATACAAACTCGGTCGCCCTTGAGACGGTGAGCCTCGGCGCGGCTGTCGCCCTGCTCAACGATCTCAACTGGTATCTGGTGCGGTTTGTCGACCACGCGCTGATCAACGAACCCAGCATCAGCGAGACGGAGTGGCTGTCTCGGGATCTCGCCACCGAAGTCCGCGACCGCGAACGCCCGCCGGAAGAGACCGACCAGCGGCTCTGTGTGTTCGGTGTCGAGGACAACACGCTCGTCGAACCGATGTACGTTACCCGCTCTGACGGCGAGATCCCCGACTACGATCTGCGGGATGTCGACGACACGCTCGTCGTCCGGGTGACCGATGCGGAGTTTTCGGGGTAGCTCGCATACAAGCATATAAATCGACCACCTGGCTCAATGAGTTCGACGGTTACAGGCTCTAACAGACCAATTTGGTCGAATCCTGCACGAAATTGGGAAAACGTTTTTCCCTGATTTTCGAGGACGTGTTGGTGTATGCACATATCCCGACCGAAGCGACTGCAGCGTACCGACAGGGGTGAGCCCCGATGATCGCACCGTTGCTGGCGGCGCGGGTCGTGATGGGCGTGGCCGGTGCCGGCCTGCTGGCCACGGCCGTTTGGGTCGCCCGACGGCGCGAGACGGCTGCCCTGCGGCCGTTCGCGCTCTTTGTCGGCGTCGTCGGGTCACTGGCGGTCGCCGACGCCGCCGCCGCGGGCGCGCTCACATCGCTCTCGGTGGTTTGGCTGCTCACGGTGCTTGCGATCCCGGCGGCGTTCACCTGGTTCGTCATCGAATACTACGGCCTGCCCTACCTCGCGTCGCCGCGCCGGAAGGCGGCGTTTCTCGCGCCGGTCGCGGTAGCATTGGCCGGCGGGATCGCGCTGATCCTCTCCCCGGAGAGTTCCGGGTCGATGGCCGGCGGCGGGCCGACGGCACCGGCGGTGCCCGCGCCGCTCGGATTTGCCGCCCTCGCCGAGCAGATCGGCCTCTACTACGCGGGCGGCGTCATGATCGCCGGGGTGGCCCTGCTTGCGCTGACCGTCGCCGAGTACGACTATCTCGACCGCCGACTCGCGGCTGTCCTCTCCTTTGTCGCCGTCTGGCCGTGGCTGGCCTACATGGTGACGCCAGCAATCGCCAACCGCGTCGGCACCAGCTCGATCATCGGGCTCAACGCGACCGGCTACACGCTGAGTCTCGCGGCCGTCGGGTTTGCGGTCACCCGCGGCGGCATCTTCGATGCGGCCCCGGCGGCGGGGACGCTCGGCCCCGAGACGGTACTGGCCGACCTCGATGACGCCGTGGTCGTCGTCGACCGCGACGAGCGGATCGTCACGCTCAACGACGCCGCTGCCGACGCGTTCGGCGTCGAGCCGGCGGCTGCGACCGCCGAGCCACTGTCGGCGTGTGTCGGATTCGACCTCGACACACTGCGGGACAGCGACACAGTTGAGCTGTCCGGGCCCGACGGTTCCCGGCAGTTCGAGGCGACCGTCTCGCCTGTCAGCGACCAGTTTGACCGACAACCGGGGTACGCCATCGTGTTCACCGATGTTACCCAGCAACGGGTTCGCTCACAGCGGCTCTCGGTGCTCAACCGGGTGCTCCGACACAACCTTCGCAACGAGATGAACAAGATCAGAGGGCGCGCGGAGCTGATCGCCGACGGCGGCCAGGAGTACGTCGATCACGCCGAGACCATCGTCTCCTCGGCTGATGATCTCATCGCGACGGGCGAACGCGCCCGACAGGTCGAACAGATGATGGCGACCACAGCGGCCGTCGAGGAGGCCGCGTCGCTGGCCGCTATCGGCGAGGCGGTCATCGAGGAGTATCGCTCGGAGTACCCCGACGCCACGCTCTCGGTCGATATCGACAACTCACTCCGGGCACCGGTCAACGAACAGGTGTTGGCTCACGTTCTCGATAACCTCGTCGAGAACGCCATCGTTCACAACGACGCGCCGACGCCGGTGGTCACGGTCGGGGCACGCGCAACCGATGACGGTGTCGAGGTCTCGGTCGCCGATAACGGGCCTGGCATCCCCAACACCGAACGAGCCGTTATCGAATCCGGCGATGAGGACGATCTCGACCACGGTAGCGGCCTTGGTCTCTGGGCGGTCAAATGGGGTGCCGTCAGACTCGGCGGCGAGATCGCATTCGCGGATCGCAAACCGCGCGGCACTGTCGTCACGATCACTCTCCCGACCGAACCCAGCGCCGAAACGGCCACCGCAGCAACTGCTGCGGCAGACTGAATCGGGGTTCCGCGGTCGCTGCTCTCGTTACTCGTTGTCGAACATCCCCGTCGAGACATACCGCTCGCCGCTGTCCCAGAAGACCGTGATCACAAGCGGATCAGCAACCCCGTCGTCGACCAGTCGCTCGGCAACGCGCTTGGCCGCAAGGTTCGACGCGCCGCTTGACTGGCCGACAAAGATCCCCTCCTCGCCCACGAGTCGGCGACACTCGGCTTCGGCGTCGTCGGCGGAGACAACCTCGACCGAGTCCAGCAGGTCGGTATCGAGGTTGGGGCTGATGAACCCCGGCCCCATCCCCTGAAAGCTGTCGCCGGTCGGCTCTTCGCCGGAGATGACGGCCGAGTCGTCGGGTTCGACGGCGACGATCTCCATCTCCGGGAACTCTTCGCGGAGCCGCCGACCAATGCCGGTGATCGTCCCGCCGGTGCCGACGCCAGCGACCAGCGCGTCGACTTCGCGGTCGCCGATCTGCTCAAGAATCTCGGGCCCAGTTGACTCGTAGTGCGCCTGGGGGTTTGCGGAGTTGTCGAACTGCCGGAGTTGGACGTAGTCTTTCTCTGCCTCCAGTTCATCGGCGCGATCCTTGGCGTCGGAGATATCGCCCTCGACGAGTTCGAGATCGGCTCCGTAAGCCTGCATAATCGACCGGCGTTCGGGTGATTTCGAGGCCGGCATCACGATCTGGACGTCGTAGCCTTTGGCCG
Source organism: Halonotius sp. F2-221B (assembly GCF_046719765.1). Classification (NCBI taxonomy): domain Archaea; kingdom Methanobacteriati; phylum Methanobacteriota; class Halobacteria; order Halobacteriales; family Haloferacaceae; genus Halonotius; species Halonotius sp. F2-221B. Next base: position 41,681 of record NZ_JABEBY010000008.1, on the reverse strand, counting down.
CGCCGACCATGGCGATCCCGATGCCCGTGTTGCCGCTTGTCGGTTCGACGATGGTGTCGTCGGCCGCGAGGTCGCCGTCGCGTTCGGCGGCCTCGATCATCCACAGCGCGGCGCGATCCTTCGCGGAACCGCCCGGATTCTGGGATTCGATCTTCGCGGCGATCGTCGCGCCGTCAGGGGCGTCAACCTCGACCAACGGCGAGCCGATGGTATCTAGGATGGTGTCGTCCATTGGCGGCGGTTTGCGTCTCAGGCCTAAGGCAACAGCGGTTTCGGATGCCTCATGGCTCCGTTGGCACCTCTTTGCGGCCGGTCAGCGTCTCCGGTACGAGCCGGTAGAAGGAAAACTCGACCTCCGCCGGCGGCTCACCAAAAATATCCACAAACGGGATGGTGACGCCTTCGAACCCCGCGAGGGCTTCCGTGGCGATATCACCCCGCGTTGTCGATTCGAGTGCGCCCTCGGCGACGACACTGACGTAGCCGTCGTCGTCCTCCGCGTTCGCGTACGTGACGAACGACACCGCTCTGCCGTCTAGTTCGCCTTTCTCCTCGGGCGGGAGATCCGCGATGCGGAAGTAGAAGGCGGTCTGGGCGGCGTTGTAGCCAAACGAGACGGGGACACTGTGTGGAGGCTCGTCGGCTGGCGTCGACAACGAGAGGACGCCGGTGTCGACACGATCAAGGAACGCATCGATCTCCGACTCGTTCAGTTGGATGGCCTCTGGGAGGGAATCAACCATACCGCTAGGTAGGTGGGCGAATCCCAAAAACAAGCGGGTGCGATAGTTCAAAGCTCCGCCACAGTCGGCGGCCGCCACGGCGAGACGATTAAGCCGGTCGACGGCAAACGGCGGGTATGCAACTTGAGACGCTGACCCCAGCTGACGACTGGGAGCCGGAGCCAGGAACTGAAGACGCGCTCAACGCCCTCGGCGACGACGATTACACCTTCCACGTCTGGGGTGGCGACTGGTGTATCGACTGCCAACAACAGCTCCCGGCGTTCGGCGCGGCTCTCGAATACGCCGGTGTCGACGACGACCAGATCGAACACTACCCGGTCGAAAAGGAAGACGACGGCTCGAAAACCGGGCCGGGCGTCGAGGAATACGGGATCGAGTACATTCCGACGGTTGTGGTCGAACGCGACGGCGAAGAGGTTGCCCGGTTCGTCGAGTCGGCTGAGGACTCGATTGCGGTCACGCTCGGATCGGAACTGCGGGTGCTCACAAACGACGCCGTCTCAGGTGACGACTAACTGGTGCCCTGATTACGGCCAGTTGCCGCCCTGTTCGTACGCGCTGACGATGCGTTCAAGCGCCACAACGTAAGCCGCCGTCCGGAGGTTCGGCGTGTCGGTTGCCTCGAAAGTATCGATCAACCCATCGAAGGCGGTCGTGATCACGCGTTCGAGTTCGTCGTTGACGCGGTCTTCCGTCCACGAGAATCGCTGGCGGTTCTGAACCCACTCGAAGTACGAGACGGTCACGCCGCCCGCGTTGGCGAGGATGTCGGGGACGACGTAGACATCCTTCTCGGTCAGCACCTCGTCGGCCGCGGGCGTGATCGGCCCGTTTGCGGCCTCGACGATGAGATCAGCCGCTACGTTGGCTGCCAGCGATTTGTCGATCGCGTTTTCGAGGGCCGCCGGGATCAACAGATCGACATCCAGTGTGAGCAGTTCCTCGTTTGTGAGCTCCTCGCTGTCGCCGTAGCCGACCACGCTGCCGGTGTCGGCCTTGTGGTCGGCGACCGCCGCCGCATCGAACCCATCGGGATCGTAGATTCCACCGGTCGAATCCGAGGCAGCGACCACAGTACCGCCGGCCTCATCGATCAGCCGGGCGGCGATCGCACCGGCGTTGCCGTACCCCTGGACAGCGACGGTTGCGTCAGCAAGATCACGACCGAGCCACTCGAAGGCCTCCCGTGCAGCTAACATCGTTGACCGGCCTGTCGCCTCAACACGACCCTCGGAGCCGCCGGAATCAATGGCTTTCCCCGTGATGACGCCCGGGGCAGTGGTGTGCTCCAAGGTTTCGTAGGTGTCTTTGATCCAGTTCATCTCCCGTTGGCCGGTGTTGACATCCGGCGCAGGGATATCCCGATCTTCGCCGATCAGCGGCCGCAACTCTGTGGCGAATGATCGTGTCAACCGCTCGATCTCGCTGTCACTGTACGCCGAGGGGTCGACGGCGATCCCGCCCTTCCCGCCGCCGTAGGGGATATCCACGATCGCACATTTCGCGGCCATCCAGCCGGAGAGTGCCTTGACCTCGTCGCGGGTGACGCCCGGATGGTAGCGGATCCCGCCCTTGTAGGGGCCGCGGTCGCCGTTGTACTGCGAGCGGTAGGCTTCAAACACCTCGATCGAGCCGTCATCCATCTCGACGGACAGATTCGTCTCTAAGACCCGTTCGGGATGTTTGAGCCGCTCGATGAGATCCGGTGAAACGTCGGTGTATGCAGCCGCGTCGTCGATCTGCGTCTGCAGGCTCTCAAAAGGATTGGCTTGGTCAGCCATACCCAAACAGGCGGCTGTGGGGAGTTTAATTGTGTCGTCATTGGTCTGCAGGCGATCGATAAATGCACCACAGACGGCTGTTGGACGCGATAGGCGTGCGTTCAGGAATCAGGCTGGGACGGCCCTGCACCACCGGGCTGGGTGGCCTGCGCCACTGCCGTGGCGACAACCTGTGGTGAAAGTTCATCCAGCGAGACGGTCTTCGCGCCAGTCATCGCAACTATTGTCGGGATGAGCCCGCGGTCGGACTCCCCGGCGGCTACGACAACGACAGCGGTATCGGGGCCGGCCAACTGCCCGGCTGCCCGGCGGGTCGCCTGGGTGGGACTCCCGTCGGCGACATTGGCCCGGCCATCGGTGATAATCACCGCGACGCCAAGCGGGGAGTCAGCATCCTCAAGGACGGCCGCAGCCGTCGAGAGGCCGGCCGGCAGCGGCGTCCGGTCGCCCGTCGGCAACGATTTGAGGTGGCGGGCCGCCAGCGAGACGCTCCGGGTCGGCGGCAACACCACCTCCGCGTCGTCGCCGCCGAAGGCGACGAAGGCGACCTCGTCGCGGGCCTCGTAGGCGTCCCGCAGGAGTTCGAGCACGACACCTTTCGCGGTCTGCATCGCCGGCGTCATCGACGCGCTGGCGTCGACGGCGAAGACGACCGTCGCCGCCTGCTCGCGCTCCCGCACTGACTGCTGGAGGTCATCGGCCTCGACCTGGCTGTGGCCGCGACTCGCGGCTGTCCGCACCGACGCGGCGGCATCGACCGGGGCCTCGCCCGTCGCTGGCTCAGTGCGAACGCGCGTTCCGCGACCGCCGGCCTGTTGCTGGTGACCGCGGTGGCCGGCTGCAGTGCCTTCGGCATCGGCTTCGGCGTCGTTGACAGCATCGTCGATATCGGGGGCGGCCGCGTTGCCGACGCCAGCCCGCTTTTGGCCGGGCATGAGCGGGGTGCCCTCGGTCTCGTCGTCGTGCTCGTCCGGCCCAGGCTCGTCGCGGTCGTCGCTACCGTCTTCGTCTTCGGGCTGATCGCCTTGCCCACCATCGATTTCACCGGGCTGCGGGCTTGTGTCTCCAGAATTGTCGCTGTCTGTGTCGCTACCGGCGTCTTCGTTGCCTTCAGCGTCGCGCCCGTCTTCGGTGTCGTCGGACTCGTCTTCGTCTCCACTCTCAGACGATTCCGCGTCCGCAGCGTCGTCAGATTCGTCGTCATCGCCGTCAGCGGTGTTTTCAGTATCCTCCTCGCTGCCGTTGTCATCGTCGTCAAAATGGTCGTCCAACAACTCCTCGGGATCAGGCGGCTCTTCGAAGGGCTGGCTCTTGAGTCGATGCGGCAGGGTATATCTCGCTGCTTCCTCTACGTCCGATTCGATGACCTTCGGTCGTCCGTCCAGCGCGGCCGAAGCGATCGCCGCCCGCGCCGTGGCGATGTCGGCGCGATGACCGTCGACGTCGGCGTCTGTACAGAGTTCGGCGATGGATTCCTTGAACTCAGTCGGCAGCGACACGGAGTCGATTGACTCGCGGGCGACCCGCAACGACTCGCGGAGATCGGCGACCGCATCACCGTATCCCGTGGCAGCATCGTCGTCGCCCTCGGCCAGCGCGTGGTCGATGATGTCGACGCGGTCGTCGAGATCCTGACAGCCCGTCACGGTCGCCTGCAGATCGAAGCGGTCGCGGAGCTGTGGGCGGAGATCTCCTTCCTCGGGGTTCATCGTCCCGATCAGCGTGAACTCGGCAGGGTGAGTGACGCTGATCCCGTCGCGTTCAACCGTGTTGACGCCGCTGGCGGCTGCATCGAGCAAAACATCGACCAAGTGGTCGTCCAGCAGATTGATCTCGTCGACGTAGAGTATTCCCCGGTTGGCCGCCGCAAGCAACCCCGGATCGAACTCGGCGTCGCCGGCCATCGCATCCTCAACGGAGAGCGTGCCGACAACGCGGTCGCGGGTCGCTCCAAGTGGGAGCGTAACCAGCGGCACCTGTCGTGTCTCGACCGGGAGGCCATCACGCTCGCGGGCGCGGCAGTCCTCGCACTGGCTGGCTGGATCGTCGGGATCGCAGCCGTAGGGACAGTCGGCGACAGCCTGCTGTTCGGGCAGCAAGTCGACAAGAGCGCGCACTGCGGTCGATTTGGCGGTGCCCTTCTCGCCGGTGATGACCGCGCCGCTGAGGTCGTCGTGGGTCGCAGCGAGCAGCAGCACCCGTTTGAGGTCATCTTGGCCGACGATAGCGGGGAAAGGAACTGACGACAGTTTTTTGCTCGCCGGGTCTGCAACCATACTTGCGCTACTACAACGCTGGTTTATAAAGATGACACGGATTGGCCTCTATACGGCAACGGAAAACGAACTCGGCTCCGTCCAGCGGGCGGCGGGCCGACTCGATGGTATCGATCTCGTCGTCCGCTCGGAGGGCGACCTCGACGACCAGACGGACGTGGAGGCGTTCGTCGACGACTGCGAAGATGCGGCGGCGGTCGTTCTCTGGCTCCACGGCGGCGAGGACAGCATGCCGGGCTACGAGTACGCCGTCGAACGCCTGCGCGAGCTGGGCGTCCCGCTGATCGTCAAGGGAACCGGCGACGCCTTCGCTTTCGAGGACACTTCCGTCGCCGACGCCGACCGCGATCTGGTCTACGAGTATCTCGAACGCGGCGGGACGATCAACGTCGAGAACTGCTGTCGGTTCCTCGCCAGCGAGTACGGCGGCGTCGACACCGAGTACGACGACCCCACAGAGCTCCCGACCGAGGGTGTCTATCACCCCGATCATCCCGGCATCGAGTACGACGCCCTCCGCGAGACGTTCGACCCCGAGAAACCGACCGTCGCGATCTGGTTTTACGAATCCCACTGGACACACGAGAACACCCGCTACGTCGACGCTCAAGTCCGCGCACTCGAATCGCAGGGCGCGAACGCGCTGCCGATCTTCTGTAACCCTGCGGCCGACGAGGAGGGCCAAGGGAACGCCGAGTGGGTCACCGACAACTGGCTGCTCGAAGACGGCGAACCGATTGTCGATGCCGTCCTCTCCTCGTTCATGTTCTCGCTGTCGATGGACGAACGCGGCCGCTCGGCGAGCGACGAGGGCGACTCGGCCGAGGACGTGTTCCTCGACCGCCTCGGCGTCCCCGTCCTCCAGACGATCACGACGATGCGCTCGCGGTCGCGGTACGAGTCGAGCGACACCGGCGTGATGGGCTTCGAACTCGCGCTGTCGGTTGCTCTCCCCGAGTTCGACGGCAACGTCATCACCCATCCGATCTCCGGCAAGGAGCGGATGGACGACGCCGCCGACATCGGCAGCGCGCCGAAACACCACTTTCCCATTGAAGAGCGCGTCGACCACGCCGCCCGCCTGGCGGTCAACTGGGCGCGGCTGCGCCATCTCGACAACGACGAGAAAAACGTCGCCGTCGTCCTGCACAACTATCCGCCGAGCGACGACGGCATCGGGACGGCCTTCGGGCTCGACTCCCCCGAGAGCACGATCAACCTCCTCGACGAACTCGACGCTCGCGGCTACGACCTCGGCGACAGCCACCCAGCGTCGGGCCAGCAACTGATCGACACGCTCACCAGCCAGCTCACGCTCGATAACCGCTGGGTCGCACCCGAGGACGTACGCGACTGCTCGGTCGATGTCGTTGCGACCGACCAGTACCGCGAGTGGTTCGCCGACGCCGACGAACGGTTTCAGGAAAACATTATCGACGAGTGGGGCGACCCACCCGACCGTCCGTTTGCGATTCCCGGTGCCGAATTCGGCAACGTACTCGTCACCGTCCAGCCGCCGCGTGGGTTCGGCATGGATCCCGCGAAGGTGTATCACGACTCCGATCTCCAGCCGCCACACAACTACTACGCCTTCTACGCCTGGCTGCGAAACTCGTTCGAGGCCGACGCCGTCGTCCACCTCGGTACTCACGGCTCCCTAGAGTGGCTGCCCGGCAAAACCGTCGGGCTCAACGGCGCGAGCGCGCCCGACCAGCTGATCGGCGATCTGCCGAACGTCTATCCATACATCGTCAACAACCCCGGAGAGGGGACCCAGGCGAAGCGACGCTCCTACGCCGCTATCGTCGACTACCTGACGCCCGTGATGGCCAACGCCGGTACCTACGACGAATTGAGCGAACTGGAAGAGCTTGCCAACGAGTACCGCGAGGCCGGGATGGAAGACGCCCGCAGCGACGACGGCGAACAGCTCGAAGACCTCATCCGCGAGCGCGTCGACGACCTCGATCTCGCAGTCGAACTCGGCACGAGCGGCCAGATCGACGAGCAAATGGAGGTTCGCGGCCCCGACGAGGCCGGCTCGACGCTCGCCGAGGGCGACGTTGCTGGCGACGACCTCGCAATCGACGAACTGGTCGAGCGGATTCACGAGTATCTGACGGACGTGAAGACGACCCAGATCCGGCTTGGCCTGCACACGATGAGCGAGCCACCGGTCGACGACCGCCTCGTCGAGTATCTCGTCGCGCTCACACGCCTCGAAAACGGGAATACGCCGAGCCTCCGCGAGAGCGTCGCCGGCGCGCTCGGCGTCGACTACGACGCGATGCGGAACCACCCCGGCGAGTACGACGACGCTCTCGGGATGACCTACGCCGAGGCCGCTGACCACGTCCACGAGACCTGTGTCGAGTTGGTCGAAACCCTCGCCAACCACGACTTCGACGTACCGGACTCCGAGCGTGAAGCCGGGCCGGACGACGAAGTCAACATCAACCTACTCGTCGTCGATATCGACACACTCGGCGACGGGCGGGCGAAATCCGGCGCGCACAACGACCTGCGGGAGGCACTCGCGTTCATCTGCGAGGAGGCCGCCCCGCGCGTCCGGGGTGCCGAAGACGAGGTGCCACGCACGGCCGACGCGCTCAACGGCGACTACGTCCCGCCCGGTGGCTCCGGCGCGCCGACTCGCGGCGGCGTCGACCTGCTCCCGACCGCCCGGAACTTCTACACGCTCGATCCGCGCAAGGTGCCGGCGAAATACGCGTGGCAGGTCGGCAAAAACGTCGCTGAGGGCGTTCTCGACCGCCACCACGACGAACACAGCGAGTACCCCGAGGAGATCGGTGTCGTCGCCTGGGGAACACCAACTGTCCGAACGAAAGGCGAGACCATCGGCCAGGTGCTGGCGATGATGGGCGTGCGGCCGGTCTGGACTGACGCCGGCCGGATCGACGACGTGGAGCCAATTGACCTCGACGAACTCGGTCGCCCACGGATCGACGTAACGACACGCGTCTCGGGGCTGTTCCGCGACGCGTTCCCCGCCGCAGCCGGTGTCATTCACGACGCCGTCTCCGCAGTCGTCGATCTCGACGAACCCCACGAGATGAACTACATCAAGAAACACGTCGAGGAGGAAGCCGAAGAACTCGAAGCCGAGGGGCTCGATCCCGACGAGGCCAAGAGCGCGGCAACGAACCGCGTCTTTACGACCCGGCCAGGCGGCTACGGCGCGGGGACGAACAAAGCCGTCGACGAGGGTAACTGGGACGACCGTGGCGACCTCGCTGACGTATACGTCCAGTGGGGTGGGTACGCGATGGGCAAACGCGGGAAAGTGAGCGAGGCCCACGACAGCTTCGAGCGACGCCTCTCAAGCGTCGATGCGACGGTCAAGATCGAGGACACGATGGAACAAGACGAACTCGACTCCTCGGACTGGTACGCGTTCCACGGCGGATTCATCTCCGCAGTCTCGGAAATCGCCGGCAGCGAACCCGCTTCCTACGTCGGCGACTCCTCCGATCCCGAGAACGTCGACGTCTACACGAACGAGGAAAAAGTCCGGAAGGCGATGCGCGCTCGCGTCCTCAATCCCGACTGGCTCGACTCGATGGAAGACCACGGCTACAAGGGCGCGGGCGACCTCTCGACGACGGTCGATGTCGTCCTCGGTTGGGACGCCACCACCGGCGTCGTCAGCGACACGCTCTGGGAGGACGTCGCCGAGAAGTTCGCCTTCGACGACGACCGCCAGGAGTGGATGCGCGACGTGAACCCGTGGGCCCTCGAATCGATTACCGACACCTTGCTGGAGGCCATCGACCGCGAGCTGTGGGACGCCGACGAGGAAACCGTCGATCAGCTCCGCGATATCAACCTCAGCGTGGAGGGCGACCTCGAAGCGCGAGCGAGCGAGGCACCTGCGGAGGCAGCCGATGACTGAACAGGACGCCGAAGCGGGCAACAGCGACGGTGTCGACGAGGAGTACGCCGACCTCGGCGCGACGACACAGGAGGCGATGGATATCGCCGAGACGAGTATGGACATCGTCCGGCAGTTCGTCACCGACGAGACGCTCGCGGATCGGTTCCGCCAGAAGGCCGTCCACTCGATGGGCGACATCGAGTTCCAGCATCTCTTGCGGTTCACCGGTACCGACGACGCTGGCAACGAGGATGACGCCGCGCCTATCCGGGCCGGCGCGCGAGCCGTAAACCGTGAGACGACCATCGTCACCGACATCACCATGTCGAAAGCCGGCGTGACGGGCCGCGGCCACAACTGCGAGAAACGCAAGGCCATCGGCAACGGCGCGGAACTCGCCAAGGAAACTGGGATGACCCGTACCGCCGCGTCGGTGCTCGAACTCGACAAACAGGGCGTCTACGAGGATGCCATCGCTGTCGTCGGCAACGCGCCGACGGCCGCCTTCGCGTTGGCCGATTGTATCGAAAACGGCACGCGACCCGCCGTCGTCGTCGCAACGCCGGTCGGCTTCGTCAAAGCTGTCGAGAGCCGCGAACGGATACGGGAGGTCGCCGCCGAGTACGACGTACCCGCGATTACGAACGTCGGCCGCCGCGGCGGCAGCGGGCTTGCGGCCGCGCTGACGAACGAACTGATCCACGTCGCCAGCGACGTGCGCGACGGCGATATCGACCTGGAGTCTGAGTCGTGAGCGAGTACGACCTCGATTCAGGCCCCGATCCGGCGACCGTTGCGGCAGCCGAACCAGAAACGCTCGACGGCGACGCTGATCCCGTTCACGCGGTCGGAATCGGCCCCGGGAATCTCGATTACCTGACGCCGCGCGGCCGCCGCGAAATCGAGGACGCCGATGTCGTCGTCGGCTTCGAGACCGTCGTTGAGTTCATCGCCGATGAAACCGACGCCGAGTTGCTGACCTGCGGCTACAAGGACGAACGCGAGGCCCTGACGACGTTCGCCGACCGGGTCGCTGACGGCGAGCGCGGGACGGCCGTGCTGATGGGCGATCCCAACCACTCCGGCTACCAGTTCGTCGGCAAAGTGCAGGACGTGGTCGACCAGCCGGTACGCGTGATCCCTGGCATCTCATCGTTACAGATCGCGGCGAGTCGCGCCCGCACACCGATGGAGGACACGGAGTTCGTCACGCTGCACAAGAGCGGTGACATCAGCGACGACCTCCAGCGGCTGACCACAGCCGCAGGCGACCGACACCTACTCGTCCTGCCTCGGCCGTTCGACTGGATGCCCGGCGATATCGCGGCTCGGCTGCTGGAAGCGGGGGCCGATCCTACGCTTGATGCGCTAGTGCTCGAAAAGCTCACTCACGACGACGAGTCCATCACGCGGTTGTCGCTCGGTGAACTCGCTGACCACGCCGGCGGTTCGGGAACCGACTCGACGCCGTTTTCGGACTTGTCGGTGCTCGCTATCCGCCGGGAGGTCGTATGAAAGGGTTCGTCCTCGCCGGCGTGAGTTCGGGGGTCGGCAAGACAGTCGCAACCCTCGCAATCATCCGCGCGCTCGACGACGCGGGCTACGAGGTGCAGCCGGCGAAGGCCGGCCCGGACTTCATCGACCCGAGCCACCACGAGGCGATTGCGGGCCGGCCCTCCCGCACGCTCGACCTGTGGCTCGAAGGCGAGGCTGGCCTCGCTCGCAACTACGCCCGCGGCGAGGGCGACATCTGCGTCGTCGAGGGCGTGATGGGCCTCTACGACGGCGACGGCTCCAGTACGGCGATGGTCGCCGAATCCCTCGGTCTACCGGTCGTTCTCGTCGTCGACGCCAAGGCCGGCATGGAGAGCGTCGCCGCCACGGCCTACGGCTTCCGGGAGTACGCGGCGACCATCGACCGCAAGATCGACGTGGCAGGCGTCGTCGCCCAGCGCGCCCACGGTGGCCGCCACGAAGAGGGAATTCGGGACGCACTACCCGACGAGATGACCTATTTCGGGCGGATTCCGCCGTCCGGTGACCTGGAAATCCCGGATCGCCATCTCGGCCTCGAAATGGGCGCGGAAGCCGCACTCCCGCACGATGTACTCGACGAAGCCGCCGAAGCCCTCGAAACCGAGCGACTGGTCGAAGTCGCACGCGAACCCACTATCGACGCCGAACCAGCCGCAGCCGAACCGACGGGCGCGACCGTTGCGGTCGCCAGCGACGCCGCCTTCTGTTTCCGGTATCCCGCAACTATCGAACGGCTCCGCGAGCGGGCGACCGTTCGGACATTTTCGCCGGTCGCTGGCGATCCACTCCCCGACTGCGACGGCGTCTATCTGCCGGGGGGCTACCCCGAACTTCACGCCGCGGAGTTGGCGTCGTCGCCGACGCTGGACGATCTCGCCGACCGCGCGAGCGACGGCCTGCCGGTGTTCGGCGAGTGCGGCGGCCTGATGGCGATGGCGCAAACGCTGACGACGACCGATAGCGAGTGCCACCCGATGGCCGGGATTCTGCCGGCCGACGTGACGATGCGCGACCGGTATCAGGCACTCGATCACGTTGAACTCGACGCGACGACGGGGACGTTGACGGCCGACCGCGGCGAAACGCTTCGCGGCCACGAGTTCCACTACTCGGAGGCCAGCGTCGACAGCGACGCCAGGTTTGCCTTCGAGGTGCGCCGTGGCGACGGCATCGACGGCGACCACGACGGCTTGCTGGCCTACGACTCGCTCGGAACCTATGCCCACGTGCACGCCGCGAGCGGGGCCTTCGACCGCTTCATCGAGTCGCTGTCAGACTGATTTGGCGCACCTCCCCCAGTGATGAAACTCGTCGCGCTCGCCGACACCGTTGTCGGAAACCACGGATTCACGGCGACGACGGCGACCAGATCGTCGCTGACAACGGGGATATAGAAAGAGAGGGTGAAGGAAGAGGATGCAGAGTGTGAAGTCGACGAATTAGCAGGGGTTACCGGTGTGCGAATTCTGGGTTGCCGAGGCTCTGTCAGAGGCAACAAGAGACGCCGTCAGGACGCGCGCCATTTGTGGCCGCACTCGACGCAGGTGAACAGCCGAACCTCGTAGGAGCCGCCCGGCTTCGGCATCATCTCGGAGGTGGCTCGGTCGCTGTCGCAGTTCTCGGCCGGACAGGGCTCTTCAACCGTCTCGCTGGCCTCCTGCGTCGCGTCGGCAACGGCGGGTGCCTCGTCGTTTTGCTGTCCGTCTTGGGTCGTCATCGCCGCTTCAGCGTCGGCGTCCCGTTGAGCCTCGTTCTCACAGGAGCGACAGACCCACGTGTCGCCCGCCGTGTGCATCAGCGACCCGCACTCGTCGCAGAATTGCATACACCGTCGAGATACTCGGGTGTCGGATATATGTGTTACCGATCCACCGGCTACTGAGTAGTCGAGTGTGAGCGCACGTGAACATGTAGCGCAACATGTATTTTGCGTGAGCCGCTACTGCGACGTATGGCCGCCGACGAGGTGCCCAAAGAAACGACAGTCAGCGACCGGGGCATGGTCACGATTCCGGCCGCCTTACGCCACCGACTCGACATCGAACCCGGTGACAAACTCCGCTGGACTACTGACGACAGTGGCGACCTCTCAGTCGAGGTCGTCAAACAACGCTACGGAGCCTTCGACGACGATTTGAAAGCCCCGATGGGTGGCGACAGCCTCGACACGCATGACCTCGCCGGCAGCGAGGACGATCCGGCGTTCGCGGAGGACGCCTGAATGGCGGTCGCCGTCGTCGATTCCAATATTCTCATCGACTACAAGGACACGAGCCAGACGGCGCGCCACGAGCGCGCCGAGGAGATCGTGTACGGCATCGACAGCGGCGCGCTGCCGACCGCCCACGTCACGAACTACGTCCTGTTGGAGTCGCTGAACTGGATTCACGAGCGAAAGCGACACGATATCGCCGTCGATCTACGCAGCCGGCTTGCCGATTCGGCGGGCTTCGAACTCGTGCAGTGCGCCCAGAAGGATTTTTACCGGGCTGGCGAGCTATTCGAGAGCCACGAGCGGCTCTCGTTCGGTGATGCGACCATCGCGGCGTACATGGAGCGAACCGGGATCGAGTACCTGTACTCGTTCGACGACGACTTCGACGGGATCGAGGGCATTTCGCGGCTGGAGGCGGCAGAGAATCCGTTCGATTGAGGATGCTGCTGCCCTGTTTTGGCAAGCAGGCTGTTGTCTGTGAAGAACGGCGGCTAACGCATCCTGCTGAACCGCTTGCGCGTGTAGCTACCTGTCTTGTCTCTCCCGTTCAGATGATCACCGGGTGTCGTATACAAGCGAACTTTCGCTACCCCAAGCACAATTGTTTTATCGATCCGGTTTGAGAGTCGGGATGATGCCCATCGCATTGCCACACGACGCCAAAGCGGGGCCGACCAAGTCGGAAGTCCGGTCGGTCACACTCGGCAAACTCGACCTCGGCCCGGACGATCACTTCGCGGAGGTCGGCTCCTGTACCGGCGCGGTCACCATCGAGGCCGCCCGCCGCGCCGGCCGCGTGACCGCGCTCGAACGCAAGGCCGACCGCCTCGACGTGACCGAACAGAACCTCGCGGCCAACGAGGACACAGTCACCGCCGATATCGACCTCCGAAACGCGGAAGCCCCCGAGAGGCTGCCCGATGACGCTGACGCGCTCTTTCTCGGCGGTAGCCGAAACTTCGAAGCCATCCTCGACCACGCCGTCGACACCGAAATCGACCGGATCGTGATGAACGTCTCGCGGCTGGAAGTCGCCGGCCACGCGACCGAAGCGTTCCGCGAGCGAGAGATCTTGGAGGAGGTCGTCCAGTTCCAGGTGAGCCACGGCTACGAACTCGCCGGCGCGACGAGCTTCAACTCCGACAACCCGGTCTACATGCTCGTTGGCAGTGCGAGCGGCAGTGACGACGAAAGCGACGGCGAACCAGCGGAGGCCACACAGTGACACTCTACGGTATCGGCCTCGGCCCTGGACAGGCTGATCTGGTAACGGTGCGCGGCAAGGACGTTCTCGAACGCGTCGACGTCGTCTACTCGCCAGGCCGCCTCTCGCGGACGGTCGCGCTGAACCACGTCCCGGAATCGAAAATCGGCGACCTCGATTTCCCGATGACCCGCGACGAGGAAAAACTGCGAGCGGCGTGGAAGGAAGCCGCCGAAGAAATCGCGCCCCAGGCCCGTGACGGCGACGCCGCCTTCGTCACGCTCGGCGACCCGAACGTTTACTCCACGTTCGGCCACCTGCGGCGGACGCTCGACGCGTTCCATCCCGATGTGGATATCGAGATCGTCCCCGGCGTCAGCGCGATGACGGCGTTTGCGACCGCGTTTGATGTCGAAATCGAAGCCGGCGCGGGACTCGCGCTACGGGAGGCCGCCAACGGCCACGCGCCGACCGGCCCCGACCGAATGATCCTGTTCAAGGTCACCGACGCGCCGACGACCCACGAGAAGCTGGTCGCCGCGGGCTACGACGTGACCTACGGTCGGCGGCTCTACATGGAGCAAGGCGAGACGGTCATCACTGACGATCCAGCAGAAATCGACGAACGCGACTACTACACGCTAGCGTATGCGGTCAAGCGCGACCTCGATATCGAACCCGCGACCGCCCGATTCGAGGAGTTGGGCGACGCGACCGGGGTGGAGGAGCGCGCATGAGCGAGCCAGCTGAGACTGACGCCGACGAAACCGATCCCCAATCCGCCATTGACGCCCAAGGCGAGCAGCGACGCGCCGAACTCGACGACCGGATTTTTGAACACAACGCTGGCGACGAGCAGGACGGGATTCCATTCGTCGGTGCCGGCCCTGGCGACCCACGGCTGCTGACGGTTGCTGGCAAAGAACTGCTCGAAGAAGCCGACCTCGTCGTTCACGCCGGCTCGCTGGTCAACAGCGAACTGCTGGAGGAGTACTGCGATCACGCCGAGACAGTTTCCTCCATCGGGAAGGATCTCGAGGAGTTGATCCCGTTGATGCGGGACGCCCACGAGGACGGCGACAACGTCGTCCGGCTCCACAGCGGCGACCCCGCCATCTACGGCGCGGCCCTCGAACAGATGGACGCCCTCGAACACGAAGGCGTTCCCACCTACTTCGTCCCGGGCGTCACCTCGGCGTTTGCGGCGAGTGCGACCCTCCGCACCCAACTCACGCTCAACGAGGTCTCGAACCACGTCGCGTTCACCCGCCCGCAGGGCAAGACCCTGACCGAGGAGGACGATCACATCGGCGAATTCGTCGAGATGGGCGACGTGACGACCTGTATCTACCTCGGAACCCACGCCGTCGCCGACACGATGGATCGACTCATCGACGACGGCCACGATCCCGAGATTCCGGTCGCCGTCGTCTACCACGCCTCCTGGCCCGACGAGGACGTGATCTACGGCACCATCGGCACGATTGGCGAGAAAATCGAGGAGGCCGGCTACCGCGCCTCCGCGATGGTGATCATCGGCGACGCCGTGACCGGCGCGGGCTACGAGCGATCCTACCTCTACGACGGCTGGGCGGATCGCGGCCCCGACAGTGATGGCGATGAGGCGGGCGGCGACGCGAGCGACGACGAGACAGAGACGACAGACGACAGTGCGAACCCGGACACAACGGAGGCAACACAATGAGCACGGACAACGAATCCACGACGACGAACAGCGAGACGAGCGACAACTCCGACAGCGGCGGCCACTGTAGCACCCCCGACAGTGACGGCGAAGTCGCCGAGGAGATCGCCATCATTTCTTTCGGCCGGAAGATGGACACCGCCGAAGAGATCGCAAGTGAACTCGCCGACCGCTACGAGTCCATCGACATCATCGGGTACCACGGCGAGGTCTTCGACGAGCACTGGGGCGAGTACGACTGCTTCATCGGCCTGATGGCCAGCGGAATCGCCATGCGGAAAACCGCCCACCTGCTCGACGACAAGTGGGACGACCCCGCGATCTGCGTCGTCGACGAGGAACTCACGTGGGCGATCCCGATCACCGGCGGCCACCACGGCGCGAACCAGGTCGCCCAGGACCTCGCCACGATGGGTGCGATCCCGGCGATGACCACGGCCAGCGAGGCCGCCGGCAAGCAGGGTGTCGAGGCCCAGGCGAAGGCGATGGACACCCACGTCGTCAACGGCCGCTCGACGATCCAGACCAATCTTGCTGTTCTTGACGACGAACTCGGCCCGGTCGCTCGACTCGACGGCCCGCAGGCGGTTCTCGTCGGCGACGACGTGACCGTTCTGAAGCGAAACAAAGACGAGGGAATCGTCCTCGGCACCGGCAGCGTTTCCGGCGCGGCGGCGGACTCGTTCATCGCGGCGTGGGAGAACGCCCTCGCCGAAACCGAGTACGAGTTCGACGACGTGGAGTTCGTCGCGACGGCGACCCGGAAGGAAGACGAGGAGGGGCTGCTCGAAGCCGCGGAAGAACTCGACCTTGGCGTCGTCGCCTTCGACAAGGAGACCCTGCTCGACCACGAGGGACCGAGTCCGTCGAAATCGAAGGAACTCATCGGCTGGCCCGGTATCTCGGAGGCCTCGGCCATCGCCGGCGGCCGCAACCAGGAACTCCTGCTGGAAAAGCAGAGCTACGACAACGAGGTGACGGTGGCGATCGGCCAATGAGCAGCGACTCAGTCGATGCCGACGGGAAGCACACCGCGGCGACGGCAACCGACCGCCCCGACGACCTCGGCGTCCTCTCGGTCGTCGGCATCGGCCCCGGCCTGCCGGCCGACATGACCAAACGTGCCAAGGAGGTCATCGAGACGGCCGACTGCGTGATCGCCTCCGACCTCTACCAGGCGTTTTTGCGGGAGGACGGCACGCTGCCGCCCGCAGAACAGGTCAATGACGAGGGCCGGGTCACCCGCGAGAACGGTCACGAACAGGAGATCATCCGCTCGACGATGGGTCGGCAGATCGAGTTGGCCAAGGTCGCCTTCGAGCGCGTTCGCGCCGGCGACGACGTAGCCCACGTCTCGGGTGGCGACCCCTCCGTGTACGGCAAATCCGACCTGATCTTCAAGATGGCCGAGGAGGAAGCCGCGACGGATATCCCAATCGAAATCGTTCCCGGCGTGACCGCCGCGCTCGGCGGCGGCGCGATGGTCGGCGCGCCGCTCTGCAACGATTTCTGCACCATCTCGCTGTCGGACAAGTGGCGCGGGTGGGAGGAGATCGAGGAGAAACTGCGCGCCGCCGCGATCAGCGATTTTGTCATCGTCCTCTACAACTGCTGGCGCAACTACGAGAAGGCCGTCGACATCGTCCGCGAAGAGCGAACCGACGACGCCTTAGTGGCGATTGTCAACGACGCCGGCCGCGCCGACGCCGGTCGCAACGGCGAGAGCCACGTTATCACGACGCTCGGCGAGGCGACCGCCCACGACGACAAAGTGTCGGGGATGGGCACCTCGCTGATCATCGGCAACCACGAGACGGAAACCTGGAGCAACGATTACCGGACGTTCCTTGTCACCCCGCGCGGCGGGCGTGACGTGGAGGATTTCTAACCATGAGTACGGACACTAACACGACAGCGGAGACGGCAGCGGAACAGGCAAACGAATCGAGCGACGATGCCGGCGGCTGCACCGCCAAATCCAGCGACGGCTCGTCGAAACAGCAGTCAGTCGATGAAAAGGTCGGCTCAACGGTCGACGACTTCGACGCCGAACCGGGCCAGTTGACGGCTGTTGGCCTCGGCCCCGGCCACCCCGAGGGCATGACACAGCGCGCTCGCGCTGCCCTCCTCGATGCCGAACACATCGTCGGCTACACGACCTACATCGAATTGTTGCCCGACGAAATCACCGAGGAAGCCGACGAACTCTACGACACGCCGATGTGCGGCGAGGTCTCCCGGACGGAGGAGGCCATCGACCGCGCGCTCGCCGGCAACGATGTGGCGATCATCGGCAGCGGCGACCCCAACGTCTACGCCCTGTCGGGGCTTGCGCTCGAAATCATTGAGTCAAAAGGTGCGACCGCCTCGATGCTCGATTACGAGGTCGTCCCCGGCGTCCCGGCGGCCCAATCCTGTTCGGCGCTGCTGGGCGCGCCGCTGGTCAACGACACGGTGTCGATCTCGCTGTCCGACCATCTGGTGCCGATGCCGGAGATCGAATCCCGGCTGCACTCGGCGGCCGGCGAGAGTTTCACCATCGTCATCTACAACCCGTGGAGCCGCAAGCGACGCGAGAACTTCCAGAAGGCCTGCGAGATCCTGCTCGCCCACCGCGACCCTGATACGCCGGTCGGCATCGTCCACGGCGCGGGCCGCGAAGATGAACAAGTGATGATCACGACGCTCGACCAGCTCGAAGAGCTCGGCGAGGAGGACATCATCGACATGACGACGACGATCCTCGTCGGCAACGAGGAGACCTACGTCTGGGACGACCGGATGGTCACCCCGCGTGGCTACGAAACGAAGTACGACTACTAACATGACAACCTACGAAGTCACTCTCAAAAAAGAGCCCTGCGACGGCATCTTCGCCTGTCTCACCCGCGACCCCCGGTTCGTCGAGGACGACGACGGCCTCGCCACCATCGACCCCGACGGCGACCCGGTCTACGACGGCGACGGCGAGGTCGAGACCGTCGACGGCGACGTGATCGCTACCTTCGACGACGACCGCATCGAGGAGGCAAGACAGGCTGCAGCGGCCTGTCCCACGAACGCCATCGTCGTCGAGGAGGTCGACCGATGAGCGTCGCCGTCCCCGACGACCTGCTGGCAGGCCACCCCTCGACGGCCTACTTCTGGGGCCGCGTCGCCGGCAACGGCGAGATCGAGAACGACCGTCTCACCGTGACGACCAACGACGAGGCCGCCGCCGAGACGATCAGCGAGATCGTCGGCAGCGAGATCGACCACGACCGGAAAACCCGCGACTACGCTCACAACACGGACATCACGAAGACTGAAGACGAGTACACGGTCGCGGTCACGAGCGACAACCTCTTCGGGATGAGCGGCGCGCTCGGGCTGCCGGTCGACGGCCGCGGCAACTACCGCTTCGGGGCGTTTGCTGATCACCGTCGCGACCTGCTTCGCGGCATCCTGGAGGGCTGCGGAACGATCTGCTTCAAATCCTCCAGCGGCACCGTCGGCGTCTCGTTTGTCCACGACGACGCCGCACTGCTCGAACTCGTCCAGGAGCTGCTCGATGACTGCCCTGCCGAGGCGCCGTACGGGGAGCTATCGGAGACCTCCTCTGGCGGCTACTGGTTCGGCGTCGACGACGACGCAGCCGCCGAGTTCGGCATGTGGCTCTACGAGAAGACGGCGGCGACAGGCCTGTTCGCGCCGAGTCGCCGCCGGAAACTGGTTCAGAGTCTCGATCAGGCAACCGATGTCGACTTTGATCGCTCACAGTTCGAAGCATGAGTCAGCTCCACGATACCATCGAAAGCGTTGATAACGAGGCCGTCCTGTTGGTCGGCCACGGCTCCCGCCGCGAGAAGTCAAACGAGCAGGTTCGGGAGTTAGCGGCGATGCTCGAAGACCGACTGGAGATCCCAGTTGATGCGGCCTTCCTCGAACTCGCCGAACCAGCTATCGAGGACGGTATCGAGGGATTGGCCGCCGCAGTTGATTCGATCACCGTCGTCCAACTCTCCTTGTTCGCGGCCAGCCACGTCAAAAACGACGTGCCGCTGGCCGTCCAGCGCGCCCGCTCGACGCACGGCGTCGAGATCAACAACGGCGCGCACCTCGGGATTCATCCCGCTATTGTCGACCTACTCGACGACCGCGCGGCCGCCGTCGAAGCGGAACTCGGTGTTGACCGCGAGGAGGACGATGTCGCCGTCGTCGTCTGCGGGCGCGGCTCCAGCGACCCCGACGCCAACGCCGATCTCCACAAGCTCTCGCGGCTGCTCCACGAGGGCCGAGAGTTCAGCACCGTCGAAGCCTCATTCATCGGGATCACAGAGCCGACGCTGGACGACTCGCTATCGATACTCGCCAAACAGCGACCAGACGCCGTCGTCGTTGTTCCCTACATGCTCGGCGACGGCGTGCTGACCGGCCGGATTCGGGAGTGGACTGACGACTTTGATGCGGAGTACCCCTACGTTGACGCCATCGCCGGCGACCCGCTCGGCACCGACTCGCGGCTGCTCGATGTGCTGGGCGACCGCTGGCAGGAGGCCCGCACTGACAGCGTCGAAATGTCGTGTGACACCTGCAAGTACAAGGTCGACCTGACGGGGTACGAGGAGGACACCGGCGGCGCGCGAGCGATGTTGCGCGCGCTCACGCATCAAGAGACTCACGCCGATCGCAGCGATATCGACGACGAGCCACACACCCACGACGCGCCAGAAAAACACGTCGCCGTCTGCACCAACCAGACCTGTGCAGCCGACGGCGCGCCGGCTGTCCTCGAAGGCCTCCGGCAGGCAGCCCGCGATTCCGAGCAGTGTGACGCCCGCATCACCCGGAGTTCGTGTCTCGGCCGCTGTGGGGAAGGGCCGATCGTCGCTGTCTATCCGGAAAATGTCTGGTACGGTGGCGTCGACGCGGCGGACACCGACCGCATCGTCTCCTCGCATCTCGACCGCGATCGCATCGTCAGCGATCTGGTCGATCAGACGCTGTAGCGGAAGCTGCCTCTCTTTGGCTGTTATCGACGACGAGCAGCGTCGGCTCCGAGCGCGTGACTGCACAGCTGTCGGCGCGTTCGATCGGAACCCGCTGCCCCGCGACCGTCGCGTTGGCCGGGAGATCGAACTGAAGCCGGAGGGTTGCGGTTACCGTCTCGTCGCGCCGCAGTCGGTCGGCCAGTTGGTAGCGTCGCGGCTCGTAGCTGACATCGACGCTGGTGCGTCGGCGGTCGTCGGTACCGGCGAGACAGCCCTCCAGCGGCGGTACATCGATTGGTCTGGTGAACAGCGTCGGGTTGCGGATGGTGAGCGTACCGATCCGTTGGTCACCGTAGACGACGGGCTCTTCGGCCGGTGTCGATCCGTGCAGGCCGACCTCGTCGTCGAGTTCGATCGTCGTCTCCAGTTCGCCGATACTGTCGGCACCGATCAACAGGATGCCGGCGGCTGCGAGCCCGAGCAACGCGAGGCGGGCTGTCCGGCGGTCAACCGTTAGCCGGTTTTCTTGCAGTGCGTAGCCGAGCCCCACGAACAGCCCTGCAGACGCCGCAAGCAGGACGAACACGGTCGACGCCGCGGGGTTGTACTGCGAGGCGATATAGCCGAGAAAGACCACATACGCCAACCCCGCAACCGCGAACGCGACCGTATCGAGCGGTTCGCGGTCGATAGCAAGCCCGGTGATCAATAACGCGACGAACGCCACCAACAGCAACGCCGCCGTGACGGTAATCGAGAGGTCGAAGGCGACGTTGCTGGCGAAAAACGCCAGCGTGCCGAGCGCAAAGACGACGCCAAGCACGTAGAGGAGCGTTTCACTGTCGATTGTGGGGGCCATCAGTGGGAACCACCTTTGACCTCCAGCCGTGATGGTAAATGCTTTTCTCGCCGACGACTCAGGGCAAACACTGGGTTTAATCGCCCGCCGATCCCAACGACGCCCATGAGCTGTCACGAACTCGAAGCGCTCAAACTCGGCTTGATGAACGTACTGGGAACCGACGACACCGCAGCCCGCGAACACGCCGAGCAGGAGTTGGAGGGCCATCTTACCGGGCCGATCGGCGCGCTGGCCGAGGCTGAGACGCTGTCGGCAATCGAGCGCCATCTTGATGCCGCCTTGGTCGACCTCGAAGAGGAAATCGCCACAACAGACGCAGATGACCCCGAGTATGACTATCTTCGTGGGCGGCTTGTGGCCGTCCGCGACGCTGAGTTGGCGATTCACCGACTGACTACTCAGGGTGAGAGCGTCTTCGAGGGGCTTGGCGAGGCCCACGATACACTCCACGAGGCGTTCCCGGTCGAGGAGTAGACCGGTCGTCGGTGCGGACAGATCGGTTCCAACCAGCGAGCAAACGGTGAGATGCTGGCGATTGATTGATTCACCCGGTATCTACACCAACAATCATTGTATTAACGGCGGCTGTACACACAAAGCAAAGCACCGAACAGCGGGATATCGGCGGTGAGATCGGAGAGCGGTGCGGAATCATATATCTCAGGACACGTACATTTCCCATAGCACTTTTACTGTAGTTCACCGATCCAACAAACGATGATCCCTGGTGCTGATTCCGCGATCACTCGCAACGAGAAGTCCCTGATTCTGGCGTACGACCACGGTCTGGAACACGGCCCGGTTGACTTCGAGCCGAACCCCGCGACAGCCGACCCTGACCGGGTGTTCGAGATCGGCACCCACGACGCGGTCACCGCGGTCGCCGTCCAGAAGGGGATCGCCGAAGGCTACTACCCCTCTTACGAGGACAAGGTGACGCTGTTGGCGAAGCTTAACGGCACCTCGAACCTCTGGATGGGTGAGCCCAACTCGGCGGTCAACTGGACGGTCGAAAACGCCGTCGAGGTCGGCGCGGACGCCATCGGCTTCACCGTCTACGGCGGCTCAAACCACGAGATCGAGATGGTCGAGGAGTTCCGCGACGCCCAGGAGGCCGCCCGCGACCACGACCTCGGCGTCGTCATGTGGTCGTACCCCCGCGGCCAAGGGCTGAAGAACGCAACAACCCCCTCGACGATCGCCTACTCGACGCGGCTGGGGCTCGAACTCGGCGCGGATATCACGAAGGTCAAGTATCCCGGCTCGCCGGAGGCGATGGCGCATGCGGTCACACAGGCCGCCGATTCGAAGGTCGTCATGAGCGGCGGCTCGAAAACCGACGATCAGGATTTCCTGACGACCGTTCGCAACGCGATGGAGGCCGGTGCCAACGGGCTGGCCGTCGGGCGCAACGTCTTCCAGCGGGATAACCCCGAACAGATCCTCGATGGGCTCGAAGCCGTCATCTTCGAGGACGCCAGCGTCGCCGACGCGCTCGACGTGATGGGCGTCGAACCCACCAACCCCGAGGCACTCTAATGGTGGCTGACACCAGCGACTACGAGGCGGAGCTTGACGCCATCTTCGAGACACTGGCCGAGCTTGCCCCCGAGATCCGCGCGTCGCTGCCGGGCCGGCGCGTCAAAAGCGACGAGGTCAATCCCAGCGGCGAAACGCGCTTGGAGGCCGACGCCTACGCCGACGAACTCATCGAGGAGGCTCTCGGCGGCATCGACGGTGTTGGCACCTACGCCAGCGAGGAGCAGGCCGAGCCGATCGACGTGGGAAGTGGCGATGTGTCCATCGCCTGCGACCCGCTTGATGGCTCCTCAAATATCAAACCCAACAGCCCGATGGGGACGATCATCGCGGTCTACGAGGGCGACCTCCCGGCCGGCGGCGACCGCCTGCTCGCCTCCGGGTTCGTCCTCTTCGGCCCGATCTTGACAATGACCTACGCCCGCGATGGACAGGTCACCGAGGCAAACGTCGGCGACGGCGAGATCGACGTGATCGACGACGACGTGACACTCCCCGATGAGCCGACCGTTTACGGGATGGGCGGTCGGGTGCCCGACTGGACGCCTGGCTTTTCGGCGTTCATCCGCGCCATCGAACAGGAGTACAAGCTGCGCTACGGCGGCGCGATGGTCGCCGACGTGAACCAGGTGATTACCTACGGCGGGATCTTCTCGTATCCCGCGCTCAAATCGGCCGAAAACGGAAAACTACGGCTCCAATTCGAGGGGATCCCGATCGCCTACATCATCGAATCCGCCGGTGGGTCGTCCTCGGATGGGACGCAGTCGATCCTCGATGTCGACCCCGAGAAGTTCCACCAGCGCGTGCCGGTGCATCTCGGCAACGACGAGATGATCGACCGGCTTGAAGCGACGCTGGCGGCCCACGACTGAGAGCGACCGCCCCGTCGGTTGCTGGGTGGCTTTTCGACATCAGCATCGTTTTTATGCTATAGCGTCAGGCGTTTGTATGACGGTTTCCGGCGTCACCACATGGGTTGAGTCCGTGTTGGTCGACGGCGTCTCGACGGAACTGCGGATCGCGGCGAGTATCCTGATCGCCATCAGCGCGGTGGTGATCGGCTTCCTGCTCGTGCCGCGGGTTGCAACCCGAACCCGGTTGGCTGTCACGGGGTGGGTCAAGGGTCGGTTCGGCGAGTCGGCCAGCGAAACCTACGAGCGGATCGACTCGGTCGCGCCGGTCGGCGTCCTCGTGACGATTCTCGTTCGACTGCTCCAGCTGTTCGTCCTCGCCGGAACCGCGTTTGTGTTGCTCGTCATTTGGGGACAGATCGGGCCGGCCCTCCGGCTGGTCGGGCTCAGCCAGGTCGCGCTGCCGGCGGTCGGCCGGTTCGTCTCGACGGGCCTTGTCCTGCTTGCGGCGTTCGTCGTCAACGACTTCATTCACGATGTCGTCAAGGAGTATACGGCCAACACGAAACGCGTCACCGCCCACCAAGAGCAGATCCTAACGCGGGTGCTACAGGTGGCGTTGATCCTCGTCGTCGTCGTCGCCGTCTTTAGCATCTGGGGGATCGATATCGGCAGCCTGCTGGTCGGCGCGGGCTTTCTCGGTGTCGTCATCGGGCTGGCGGCCCGCCAGACGCTGGGATCGCTGCTGGCCGGTTTCGTCCTCATGTTCTCCCGCCCGTTCGAGATCGGCGACTGGGTCGAGATCGGCGAGAAAGAGGGCATCGTCACCAAGATCACGATCATGAACACCATCATGCGGAACTTCGACGGCGAACACGTCGTCATCCCCAACGACAACGTCGCCAACCAGGCGATCACCAACCGGAGCCGCGACGGGAAGCTCCGCATCCACCTCGAAGTCGGCATCGACTACGACGACGATCCCGAACACGCCAAGGCGGTCGCCCGCGAGGCCGTCGAGGAGGTAAAGATGGTCGAGAACAACCCCAAGCCGCAGGTCTTCCCCGTCGCCTTCGGTGGGTCGGCGGTGACGTTGGATATCCGGTTTTGGATCGCGCCGCCGACGCCGCAGCGTCGCTGGCACGCGACAGCGGGCGTCGTCGAGGCGGTCAAAGCGCGGTTCGCCACCGAGTCGATCTCGATCCCGTTCCCGCAGCGAACGGTCAGCAGCCGGGATGTCTCCGAGCCGGATTCGGTGACACAGCCGTCGACAGCCGATAGCGAAGAGTGATCGAGCAGCTCCGCGTCGGCGACCGATGAGATCCGTCGGTAGACTGGTCTAACCCGGATTTTAGACGCGGTGAACCCAAATCCTCAAGGTTCGACTGGCCCTCACTCCGGTATGCACCGCGAGGACGCCAGACGCCGGTTTCGCCGCGCCTCGTGGGTCAACGTTGTCGCCAATCTCGTCAAGATCATCGCCGAGGGAGCCGTCGGGATCGTCTTTGGCTCGGTCGCGCTGGTCGCCGACGCGGCCCACTCGGTGGCCGATCTTGTCGCCAGCGGCGTCGTCCTCGTGTGGGGGTCGAGTTCCTTCGACGACGCCGATGCAACCCACCCACACGGTCACGCGCGGATCGAACCCCTCACCGCGATGTTCGTTGGCGCGGTGATCGTCGTCCTCGGCGGCTACCTCCTCTATGAGTCCGTTCGCGGCCTGCTTGCCGGCAGCGACATCGAGTTCAGCTACTACCTGCTCGGCGCGCTGGGGTTTGCGATGGCGGATATGTATCTCGCTTACTGGTACACCGAGCGGGCCAACGTCGGACTGGATTCGACCGCGCTGACCGCCCTCGCAAAGGACTGTCTCAACGACCTCTATACGACGATTGCGGCGATCATCGGCATCATCGGCGTCCGGCTGGGATTCCCGATCCTCGATCCGATCGCGGGCGCGGTCGTGAGCCTGTTGGTCGTCTATCAGGGCGTCGCCATCGGCCGCGAGAACCTCGGCTACCTCGTCGGTGCGGCACCGACCGCCGACCAGCGCGGGGCCGTCGAGGACGTGCTCGCCGCCCACGACGACGTGGCTGGCTACCACGATCTGGCCGTCTTCTATGACGGCACCGTTATCGAAGTCGAAGTCCACGTCGAGGTCGACGGCGAGTTGACGATCCGGGAGGCCCACGACATCGAATCCGAGCTCGTCGACGAGCTCACCGCCCTCACCGACGTTGGCGACGCCCACATCCATCTCGATCCGGCCGGCCTCGGCGAGTGGAAGGACGCGGTGCCCGACCCTGCTGCCGACTGAGCGTCGCCATGCGTCGGCGGCGACGGCGTCGAGACCGAGGGATAGCGATTTACCCCCGGCTCTCGAACCACAGTTGTGCAGATCGTTGGCTACGATGCGGCCGATGGCGGGCTCCTGTTGGGCGGAGCCGACAGCCGTACCGCCGACGCCGCTGTCGATGCCGCAGCCGACGACGGCAACGATACCACTGTCGACGACGCCAGCGATACCACCAGCGAGATCACCTACCGCGCGATCGATCCCGGCACCGAACTCGACTACAGCCTCGGCGACCGCCACTGCGCGGGGACGATCCACGACGACAGTCATATCGCCTGTTCGAATCCGACCGCGCCGTACTGCCCCGACCACGACAGCACGTGGGTCTGTGCGCGCTGTACCGGCACCTGCCTGAAGGATGAGATGGACTGTTATGACGACCACGCGATCTACCTCGCGGCGTTCGCGCCGGCGACATTCAAAGTCGGCGTCACGAAGGAGTGGCGACTCGACACCCGGCTCCGCGAGCAGGGCGCGGATCGGGCGGCCCACATCGCCACCGTCGCCAACGGCCGGATCGCCCGCGAGCGTGAAGCCGAGATCGCCCGTGAGATACCCGACCGCGTTCGCGTGCCGACCAAACGTGCCGGGCTCGGTCGTCGCGTCGATACCGATGCGTGGGAGGATCTGCTGGCCGATTTCGAGCCGATCGAGCGATTTGACTTCGAGTACGGCCTTGATCTCGACAGCCAGCCGGTCGCCGAAACCGTCGCAGCCGGCACCGTCCGGGGGACGAAAGGCCGACTGCTGATCGTCGACCGCGGCGGCTCGACGTACGCTGTCGACATGCGCGAGTTGGTGGGCTACGACGTGACTGAGGGCAGAGAGAGCCGCGAACTGCAGTCGAGTCTCGGGTCGTTCGAGTGAGCGTGGACTGCTCAGACCGGTAATTCGGTATCGCCAGCGGCCGCTGACGCGGTGATCGTCACGTCGAACTCGATGGTCTCGTAGGGGACAAACGGGGCCTTCGACTGCCCTGCGTGTCGGAATTTGACGATCCCGGTATCGGCCAGTAGATCGATATCATCGTGAACGACCGAATAGTTCCGCTCTAACCGCTCAGCTAACGCGGTGATACTGTCGGCTGGCTCGTCGAGCAGCGATTGCAGGAGTTCGAGCCGTCGGTCGGTCAGGAGTTTGCGAAGCCCTGCCGCTGTCTCGAAGGAGACGACAGCGGCGTCAGTCTCGCTCGGGTCGTCGGCAACCTCAGTGAGAGCGGCGTCGAACGCCGCGGAGCCGGACTGGATCGTGATGCGAAGCGTCTCCGGGTAGCGTGTCGCCTCGGGTGCGGGTGTCGTGTGGTTATCGTTGCTCATTGAGTCGGTGTACCTCCCGGCGGAAGCGGGCGAGATGGGTTTCGAGATCGGTGAACTCGATGCCCGTGACCTCGCCGTCATGGTGGCGGTGGTGGGGGCCGACAGTGCTGTCGTGGGCGTTGTCGTACCGCAGGATCGCTTCCTCGCCGTCCGGGTCGTAGTACTGAAACCGGTAGGCGTAGCCGCCTGGTGCCGTCGAGGATTCGACGGCAAACAGTTCGACCCTGGTGCCAGCGGCAGCATCGAACTCGAAGTTGCGATCGATAACGACAGTACCGTCAGCCATACCATCCGTCGTATATCACCTATCACCCGATAGCATATAGAAGCAGCGGCCACAACAGCTGTCGATCGGGGTTACGTAGCAGACGGAACCGATCTGAAAATGTAACAACCGACACTTACCGCAACAGTCGACTACAGGAGCCACAGAGGTTCTCTTCCTTGACATCGACCTCACGCACTGTCGGCGAGAAGCTCATCACGCATTTGTTGTTGTCGCAGTGTTCCAGCCCAAGCGTGTGGCCGATCTCGTGGACGACCTCCTTGCGGACGCGGTCGGAGAACACCTCATCTTCGGGTTTCGAGGATATCCCACCGTCCGAGGAGGTGCGGAGGCGGTGTGTCGAGATCACCGAGCCGTTGCCGTTGAGGTAGGCGAGTCCGAAGACGTAGTTGCGGCGGCGGTAGTAGAGATCGTTGGCGGTGATCCCGATGTTTTTGTCGCCGGCACCGACGCGACTGACGAGTTCGATGAAATCCTCGGCCCGGTATTGATTACGGTTTTGGTCGAACGCGCCGTCGGGGATCGACTGGCTGTCCTGCACCGTCACCTCACAGTCGTAGACGGATCGCAGGACAGCCGACGACTCGCGCTTGACGTGGGCGGGTACGTCCCCGATCGGCACGATGTCGGCATGCATGGAATCGTATACGGCGAGCCGGTTCTTAAATTTCACGACGAGGGCGGTGGCGTCGTGCGGTTGTCTGACAAGGCTCGACTTGAACGCGTCTGGCGGTTGAGCCAGCGACTCGCCGCGCTGTCTCGGTACGTTTTTTCGCCTCGCCGGCAAGAGGTCGGCAATGAAGACGACCGCGGTGGTTCTCGATATCGATGGCGTGTTGGTCGACGTTGCCGACTCCTACCGGCGGGCGGTCGTCGAATCCGTCCGGCGGGTCTACGGCGAGACGCTCGACCGCGGGGCGATCCAACCGCTCAAAGACGCCGGCGGCTTCAACAATGACTGGCTGGTCACCGACGCGATCGCGCTTTACGTCCTCGCCCGCAAACAGGGGTTCGACCAGGACGTATCGACGTTCGCCGGTCGGATCGCCGACGCTGGCGGCGGCCGTGCCGGCGCGAAGGCCGTACTCGATGCCGAACTCTCGGCGGGCGATTACGACGCTGTCGTCGACGCCTTCGATCCTGATCGGCTCCGGACGGTGTTTCAGGCCCTCTATCTTGGGGACGACCTCTTTGCGGAACTGGAGGGCGACGAGCCGCCGTTCGACGCCGCAGGCTACATCCACGACGAACCAGTGCTCGTCGACAGCGAGACGCTAGCGACGCTGACCGATCGCTACGCTGTCGGCGTTGTCACCGGCCGGCCCGCCGCGGAGGCGACCATCGCCCTCGACCGCGTCGGGCTGGCGGTCGACGACGACCACCGATTTACGATGGATAACTGGGAGCAAGGGAAGCCACATCCCTACGCACTGTTGACGCTGGCCGAGCGGTTCGACGCCGACCGGCTCATATTCGTCGGCGACACCCTCGATGACGTGCGAACCGCGGTCAACGCGGCCAGCGAGGATGAGAGCCGCGAGTACGAAGGAATCGGCGTCCTCACCGGCGGACTGACCGGCGACGAAGGCCGGGAAGCCTTCGAGAGTGCGGGCGCGACCGCCGTCCTCGATTCCGTCAACGACCTGCCGGCGTATCTTGCCGACCGCGAATAGATACCGGGGCAGGCCGCCGGTCACGTAACGCTTACACCCGAACAACCCCGAAGCCGACCATGCGAATCGCACTTCTCGGCGGCACCGGTGAGATCGGCGAAGGGCTGGCCCTCCGGTGGGGCCACGACACCGACCACGACATCGTCATCGGCTCCCGCGACCCCGAAAAGGCCCGCGAGGCGGCCGACGACTACGAGGCCGAACTCGACGGTCGCGGCGTCGACGCCAAGGTCACCGGCTTCGAGAACGCGATGGCCGCCGACCGTGCCGATGTGGTCGTTCTTGCCGTCCCGCCATACCACGTCGCCGACACGGTCGAGGCCGTCGCCGACAACCTCGCCGACGGCGACATCCTCATCTCGCCGGCAACCGGCATGCAGCGCGACGAGGACGGCTTCCACTACCACCCGCCCGACGCCGGCAGCGTCACCGCCATCGCGGCCGCCGCGGCTCCCGACGGGGTTCCCGTCGTCGGCGCGTTCCACAACCTCGCGGCCGGCCGGCTGGCCGACCTTGATTCCGATCTGGGGATCGACACGCTCGTCGTCGCCGACGATACCGACGCAAAAGCGACCGTCAGCAGCCTTGCCGAGGATATCGACGGGCTTCGCGCGCTCGACGCTGGCGGCCTCGCCAACGCGGCTGAAATCGAGTCGGTGACGCCGCTGCTGATCAACGTCGCCATGAACAACGACGGCCTCCACGATCTGGGCGTCCGGTTCGACTGATCAGGGGTCGCGCTCGTCGGCGTTGAGCCCGTTGCGTTCTTGATCGGGCAGTTTGATCGCGCGGAGCGAGGTGGCTTCCGCGTCGTCGATGGTGATTCTGTCGGCTAGGTTCTCAGCGGACTCGGGGCCCGTCGCTGGCTCGTCGTCGCCGGTGACCCACCCTCGGAATCGGTCGAACAAGCCCATCAGGAATATGTCGCTGTCGAGCGGCGACACGAAAAAAGACTGTGACAACCGAAAGCGACGGATATAGAACGTGGTCGGCCGATACCGAAGCCGTGAACGACACCGACAGCCGGCCGGCCGTCGCCGAGCGCGCCGCGACCGCCGGTGCGGAACTCGCGCGTGAATCGTTCCGAACGGGCATCGCCGCCGAAACCAAAACGAGCAACACTGACCTCGTCACGCAGGCCGACCGCAACGCCCAAGCCCGCGTGATCGAGGTGATCGAAGCTAACTACCCCGACGAGCCAGTCGTCGGCGAGGAAGACGACGCGCTGAAAACCGTCCCCGAGGAGGGGCCGGCGTGGATCGTCGATCCCATCGACGGCACGACCAACTTCGTCAACGACATCCGTGTGTGGGGAACCGCTGTCGCCGCCGTCGAGGACGGCGAACCGGTTGGTGCGGCCGTCGTCTTGCCCGCACTCGGCGACAGCTACACCGCCGACCGCGAGGCGGCCTATCTGAACGGTAGCGAAATCAGCGTCAGCGAGACGAGTGATCCCGAGCTATCGACCGTCTCGCCGCTGATGCTGTGGGATGCTGAAAACCGTGATCAATACGCGGCGGCGACACGGGAGCTCGTCACCCGCTATGACGACCTTCGACGCTTCGGCTCCGCGCAGGCAACCCTCTCGCTGATCGCCGCCGGCTCGCTGGACGGCGGATTCACGAATCTCGTTTCTTATCCGTGGGACAGTGTCGCTGGCGTCCACTTCGTCCGGCAGGCCGGCGGCCGGGTTACCGACCGCCACGGCGACCGGTGGCGACACGATTCGGAGGGATTAGTCGTCTCGAACGGCGAACTCCATGAGTCGCTGCTGGCGGCGACCCGTGGGATCGACGACACGGCGTAGCCTGCCTGCGGGTGGTCGCGCCGGCCACACAGCCGCCGGAGACCGGAACCCTCAACTCAGTCTCGGCCGGAACCACCCGTATGGCCGGTCTCTCCGCCCGCGTCGATGCCGACCCAGAGCGGCTGTGGCTCGGCGTGACCGCCGCGCTGACGACCCTCCTCATTGTCGGCTCGCTGCTCGCCCGCGAGTTGGTCTACGACCGCTTCATCTGGCAGTATTTCTGGGGGCCGGTCGCCGCCGACGGCAACGGCGCGCAGTGTGCGGTGAACCGCGGGGGTGAGGTGTCGTATCTCTTTTCGGCTGGCGAATGTACATCCGCCGAGACAGCCGGCGAGATCGTCGCCTACCCGGGCTACACGCTCGTCTCGGAGGTTGGCTACGTGCTCGTCCTATTGCTTGCACTCGTCGGCGTCTATCTGCTCCTTCGCCGGCTTGGGATCGGCGACAGCCGGTCGCTGTTCTACGCGCTGTTCCCGTTCATGCTGTTCGGCGGCGCGCTCCGCACAATCGAGGACGCGGGGATCGCCGCCCTCGCCGCGGGGAGTGAGCCGCTGATTGCCTTCCCGTGGAGCGCGCTCATCATCAGCCCGTTCATCTACGTGACGGTGTTTGCGGTGACGCTTGGGGCCGTCGGCGTCGGGGTCGCCCTTGAGAACCGCGGCGTCGTCGACGCCTACGAGTATCCGGTCGCCGCCATCGGGACGCTGCTGGTTGCGTCGAGTGTCGGCTATCTCACCTATCTCGCGGCGACGACAACGTACGTCAGCCTACGGCCCCAGGTGCTTGCGGTGGTGGCCGTCGGTGCCACGCTGTCGGCGGCGGCGACGTGGCTGCTCATCGAGCGGGTCGCACCGGCGATCAACGCCGGCACCGGCCTGATGGGCGTGGTGTTGCTGTGGGGCCATTCGGTCGACGGCGTCGCCAACGTCGTCGGGCTCGATTGGATGCCGGCTCTCGGCGCAGGGCCGAATCTCGTCCCGAAACACCCGGTGAACGCGGCCGTTGTCGATATTACTGGGGCGGTGCTGCCGGCGTCTGTGCTGGCGGTTACCGGCGACACCTGGCCGTTTCTGCTGCTCAAACTGGCGGCGGCAACGTTTGTCATCTGGGTGTTCGAACCCGACCTGCTGGAGGAGTCGCCGCGGTACTCGATTTTGCTGTTGGTCGCGGTGTTGGCTGTCGGGCTCGGCCCCGGAACGCGGGACGTGTTGCGGGCGACGTTTGGGGTGTGATTCGGAGCCTCCTACTCGATCGCATCCCGCAACTGTTGTTCGTAGTCGGCGAAGGCGTCGTCCGTCCGGGAGCGTGGTCGATCAAGCTCGATGTCGACGACCTCGTGTACCGACCCCGGCGACCCGGTCAGGACGACCACCCGGTCGGCCAGCGTGACGGCTTCGTCGACATCGTGTGTGACAAACAAGACCGTCTTGTTTGTTGCCGACCAGATATCGAGCAGTTCCTCGTGGAGCCGTTGTTTGGTCTGGGCGTCGACGCTGCCGAACGGCTCGTCCATCAGCAGGATCTCGGGATCGACGGCCAGCGCGCGGGCGATGCCGACGCGCTGTTTCATGCCGCCGGAGAGCTCCTTGGGGTAGCTGTCCTCGAAGCCATCGAGGCCGACGAGGTCGATCATCTCGCGGGCCCGCTGTAGCCGGGCCTGTTTGTCGAGGTCGCGCTCCTCAAGCCCGAAGGTGACGTTTTTCAGGACGGTGCGCCACGGGAACAGGCCGTACTCCTGAAACACCATCCCGCGGTCGGTGCCGGGGCCATCGATCGACTCGCCGTCGAGCCAGACGGTTCCCTCAGTTGCGGATTCGAGGCCGGCAATAATGCGGAACAGGGTCGTTTTCCCCGCCCCCGAGGCACCGATGATACAGACGAACTCACCCTCCTCGACGGCGAAGTTCACGTCACGCAACGCGTCGACCATCCCCGACTCCGAGCGGAATCGCTTATCGATCCCGTCGACGACGATCTTCCCGTCGGTCGGTTGTTGGCTCATTCCCGCCATACGAGCACCCTCGATTCAACACGCTGGAAGATCCCGTCGCTGATTAGGAAGACGATGCTGATGACGAACATGTAGGCGACGCTCACGTCGAGTGCGAGGTTCTGGGCCGCGTTGATGATCTGGAAGCCAACGCCGGGCGCGCCGAACAGCTCTGCGGCGACGACGATCATCCACGACTGGCCGATACTGGTGCGGATCCCGGTCATGATCTCCGGGCTCGCCTTCGGGACGACAACCTTGCGGATCATCGTGAGATCGTCGTCGACGCCGAGGGAGGCGGCGACCTCCTTCGTGCTCTGGGGGACACCTTTGACCCCGGCGTAGGCGTTGTAGAAATTGATCCAAAAGGCCCCGATACCGACGATGAACGCCGCACCGCGGTGGTTGACACCGAGCCAGACGATCGCAAAGGCGATCCACGCCAGCGGCGGGATCGGGCGCAACACGCGCTGGACGGGCGTGATCGCGTCGTCAAGCAGCTCACTCCAGCCAAGTGCGATCCCGAAGCCGATCCCGGCCGCGCCGCCGACAAACAGCCCCGGGATGTAATGATAGAGGCTATCGGAGAGATTGACGAGCATTCTGGTGAGCCCGATCTCGGCATCGAGCAGCGGGACGGTGAAGACGGCTGGCGCGGTCAACTCGACGACAAAGGCTTGGGCGACCTCAAGTGGCGTCGGTAGCAGGTAGGTCGGCACCGGCATCGCGGCGACCTGCCACACCACCAGAAAGACCGCCGAGCCGACGGCCCCGCGAAGGAGTCGTTGTCGGCGGCCGGAAGTGATCAGCTCCTTGTCGGCGAACAGTCCGCTTTCGGCGTCGGTGCTTGTGTCGATGCTCACGGTTAGGCGACGGTGTCGTAGTGGCTGAACTCGAAGAGCTGGTCGTTGGTCAGCTCCTGTTCTGTGCGCTCAAGGCGGTTGGCCCAGTCGGCGAAGATCGGCGTCCCATCCTCGATCCGGTGGGGATCGGAGATGAAGTTCGAGGCTCGGGAGTCAAGCGCGGCGCGGGCGTCCTCGACGGGCAGTGCCTCCGGCCCAACGACGTTGCTCGTCGCCTGGGCGGCCCCATCGGGGTTCTCTTCGACGAACTCCGTCGCCCGGATATGCTGTTCGACGAACGCTTCGGCGATCTCGGGCGCGCCATCGTAGATGCGTTCGTGCATGAGTGTGACCGCACCGGGCTGACCGCCAGGGAAGAAGTTCCCGCTCCAGTCGAGATCGGTGTAGCCGGCGTCACGCCGTTTGGCGATCGTCGGCACCGGCTCGATCATGCTCGTCCCATCAATCTGTCCGGAAAGCAACGCCTGCCGAACCGGGCCTGCACCGCCCAGCGAGGTCACATCGACATCGTTGCCGGGTTCCAGCCCCAGCTCCTCGATCAGCCAGTACCGCAGTGTGATATCCGGAACTGAGCCCGGTGGATAGGTACCGAACTCGAAGCGTTCGCCGGTTTCTTCCTCGAAGGCGGCGAAGGCGTCTGCGCCGGAGTCCTCGTAATCGTCGGCGAACTCCTCGGTGCCCATAATCAACATCGGATCGACGATATTCGCGTTCGTTATTTTCGCAGGGATCCCCCGATCGATAACGATCATCGCCGGGATGATCCCGAACAGCATCACGTCGTACTCGCCGGTTGCGGAGGCCTGGACGATGCTCGGCCCATCGGAGAAGAGTTCGGTTTCAACTTCAACCGGGAGCTCCTCGAAGTAGCCCTCCTCCAGCATGATATGGGACTGGATGTCGGGATAGATCGGCATATGTGCGACGCGTACTGTGTCGATGCTACCACCATTCCCACCGCCTGCACAGCCGGCGAGCCCTGCTGTACCGGCTGTTGCCAGCCCGCTCAGGTATGCCCGCCTGGAAACGGGTGCGTAGGTGTCCGTCATTACTACCCATCGGCTATCGGCGTGGTTTAAGCGTCGGATAGGTCGGATACCTGCCGATATCGAATACTCACCGATAGCCGAAACCCCCGTCCGAACCGGGTGATGCGGCTGCATGATTCTGTTTGCCGTAGCAGGGTGTGTCAGATATAGGCGCAAAGAGTTCCGGTATTCCACACCCCACCGATCAGCTTAGCCGCGATACCACCGAACGCACCGTTCGAACCACGACAGACGGCCGAGTCGCGTGTAGCTTACCCCAAGGGTGAGCCCCCAGAGGAGGTGAGCGAGCAGGCCGATCGGCGTAAGATTCGGAAGCGTTGCCGGCTGACCAAGGATCGACAGCCACGCCGGCATCACGAACCCGGCGGCGACAAACCACAGCACCGCCCCCCACCCGAGCCCGAACAGCGACGCCCCAGCCGCGGCGACAGCGACGCGCCGCGGTCGGTGTACTGGTAGCCGGTGGCGAACAACAGCGCGAAGATCACGCTGTGAAAGAGGTGTGTCAGCCAGCCGATGCCGGGGTTGCCAACGCTGTAGAGCGCGCCGATCACCGGCAGCGAGTCCGCGGAGAGTTGGAGAAACGCTCCCATCACCACCCCGGCAAACAGCCCGGCTATCGTCGCGCGACCGATGGCCATAACGCTGATCCCGGCTGTTTCGGTCACCGATCCCGACAGCGGCTCCCGTGGGAATCGCACCGTGATCCGGTGTGGCTCCTCGCCGCCCGCACCGCCTGCGGTCGTAATCTGCCCGCCGTACCGCTCGACCAGCAGGCTGACCGCCTGTAAGCCGAAGCCGGCACCCGGATCGTCGTACTCCGGAAACTCACCCATCGTCAGCAACGCGCGTTGTGCCGGCGGGAGCCCGGGGCCGCCGTCGACGACGTGCATCGCAACCGCCCCCGCCGTCGACTCGATCGCAACACCGACAGCGTCGTCGTCGCCATACCGGATCGCGTTTTCGACCAGTTCGGTGACCACGATATCGAGGCGGTCGTCGGCAGCGACCGTTAGCTTGTCGGGTACCGACTCAACCTGGATCTCCCGGTCAGGATACTCCTTACGAAGATCGTCGATCGCCGTTGTCAGCACCCCCGCAAGCGGCACCGGTGTGATCTCGCTGTCCTCGTTGGGGCTGGCGATCCGGCCAACCTCGGTGATCGTCCGCTTGATCCTGCCGGCGGCGTCGTCGATCGCCGAGATCGACTCCGGGCGGTCGGGCGTCTCGGCCAGCAGACCGACGTGGCCCTCGATGATCGCGGCGGCGTTGAGCACGTCGTGGCGGAGCAGGCGGTTGACGAACGCCGCGCGGTTGGCCGTCCGCCGGATCTCCTGTCGCTTGCGGCTGTTGGCGGCCGACCGGTCCCCGATGAGGACGCCGACGACCGCACCGCCCACGAGGAGATTACCGACAAGGAGTTGTGAACCAAGCAGCGTTGTCATCATCCCATCGCGGAGGATCGTACTGAGCTGTGTCGCCACCAACAGCGCGACGAGGCCGCCGATCCCGAGGCCACACCATACCGTGACTGTTCGCACGTAGGTCGGCGAGAACCGGCCAACCGTGAGGATCACCCCAAAGACCGTCAGCCCAAGGCCGACGACCAGCGGCGGCAGACTCGCCAGCAGAAACGGCAGCGGCAGCCCTGCACTGATCGTCTCGGCGACAAAGAGCCGGGTGATGAGAAACCCCACGACAGCGATCCCCAACCCGCCGTACCGCTTCCAGCGTTCCGACGGTGTGACCATCGTGCGAACGATGTCGATGGGGCCACTAGATCGTTGGGCTGTTCTGAGCTGCTGGCGCACAGCCGATGGTGGCGGGGGCTTTTATCAGGCGTTTATGTACCACTTTTATATTGGTTCATGTTCTATCGGTCGTACGTACTACTGACACATGGTCGATCCGACAGAAACTATCGAAATCCAAAACGTCGTTGCCTCGACAGGGATCGGTCAGGAACTCGATCTCGAAGCACTTGCGACCGACATCCCGGGAGCGGACTTCAACCCCGACAACTTCCCGGGGTTGGTCTACCGCACCCAAGACCCAAAAGCCGCCGCGTTGATCTTCCGATCGGGGAAGATCGTTTGTACCGGCGCGGCCAGCACCGACGAGGTACACGGCGCGCTCGATATCGTCTTCGAGAAGCTCCGCGGCCTCGGCATCCCGGTCGGTGATGATCCCGAGATCACGGTCCAAAACATCGTCTCCAGTGCGGATCTCGGCGACAGCCTCAACCTCAACGCGCTGGCGATCGGGCTGGGGCTGGAAGACGTTGAGTACGAACCCGAGCAGTTCCCCGGGCTCGTCTACCGGATGGACGACCCCGAGGTCGTGATCCTGCTGTTCGGCAGCGGGAAGATCGTCATCACCGGCGGCAAGAAACCCGAGGATGCGACCGCCGGCGTCGAAAACATGACTGAGCGGATCGCCGAACTCGGGCTGTCGGGCTGATCACGGCGAGGGGGTTGGCCGCTCCGTCTCAGAGCACTGTTCGTCCTCCCACGCACGCCGGTCGGCGATCGCCCTGGCGACGCGGTCGGTTGGCACGTAGAGGTTCGTCCGATCGTCCTTTTGTTGCTTGGTCAGATACCCTTTTTCGACGAGGGCGTTGAGGTTTGGATACAGCTGCCCGGGGTTGATCGTCGTCTCCCGGTAGGCTTCGAGATCGGCTTTGATCCCAAGACCGTAGGGTTCGTCCATCCCGTCGATCACAAACAGGAGATCGCGTTGGAACGCGCTGAGTTCTTTCATCACCGTTCACTCCGTTGTCAACAGCAACGCCGTGTCGACGGCGTGGTAGCATTTCATCTCACACCCTTTTTCGGAGTAGACGTTGTCGCAGACCCGGACGAGACCGGCATCGGCGAGTTTCGTGAGGTGGTAGCTGGCGTTCTGCACCGAGGTGTCGACGCGGTCGGCGATCTCCGAGGCTGTCAGCGGTTCCTCGCGGACACTCAGGAGGATCTCCCGGGCGGTGTCGGAGTGGATCGCCGCCAACAC
The DNA here is from genome assembly GCF_046719765.1 of Halonotius sp. F2-221B. Taxonomy (NCBI): domain Archaea; kingdom Methanobacteriati; phylum Methanobacteriota; class Halobacteria; order Halobacteriales; family Haloferacaceae; genus Halonotius; species Halonotius sp. F2-221B. Next base: position 3,752 of record NZ_JABEBY010000008.1, on the reverse strand, counting down.
ATCGCCAAAGTCGGCGTGATCGAAGCGCACAACGCGCGTGTCGGTGTCGGACGCAGGTGTCGATTCGGGTCGTTTCGAGAGGGCGTGCATCAGCAGGCACCTCCGCGGAGCGATCGATCGATGCCGGCGAACCGGTGGAGTCGATGATACATGGGGACGCTATCGGATTCTTTCCACTGATGGTATATAAATCGCCCACGCGGATTTCACGGGCAGAAACGCGGTGGTTGGGTGGCAGAAACGCAGTAGTTGGGTGGCAGAAACGCAGTAGTTGGGTGGCAGGCAGCAGCGATATGTGACACACACCAGTCACGACTGTCCGCGTCGTCGGGATCGGGCACCGAGCCCGCGAACGAGTACGTTTATGCACGCATCGGCACAACGGGTACTCAATGGTGCGTGACCCGTCACAACGGGACGATGCTCCTACCAGCGAGGAGGTTCTCAACGCACTCGGCGACGAACCTACCAGAGCGATTATCACCGAACTCTCAGAACCAATGACGGCAAACGAACTCTCGGATGCGTGTGATATCCCCCTGTCGACAATGTATCGCAAGCTTGACCGGCTGACCGATGCCAACCTGCTGACGGAGTCGACGGAGATCCGCCGGAGCGGCCAGCATGCGACGCTGTATGCCCGCGGCTTCAACCAGATTGCCGTCTCCGTCAACGACGACGAGCAGCTGGTCGTCACCGTCGAGCGACCGGCGGGCGAACAGACCGCCGACCGCCGGCTCGAAGAGCTGTGGACACAGATGCGGGAGGAGACATAATGCATCTCGAAACTGTCATCATCGGCGTGATGGCCGCGATCCTCGTGTTGGGGGGTGCGATCACCTACTTCGCGTTCAAAGCCTATCGCCGAACGGGTGATCCCTCGCTGCGTGGGCTGATGATCGGCTTCGGCTTTGTCACCCTTGGCGCGCTGTTTGGTGGGATCGCCCACCAACTGCTTGAGGTCGGCCTCGATGTTGGGATCGCTATCAACGCCGTGTTGACGGCGATCGGGTTCAGTGTGATCACCTACTCCCTGTTTATCGAATAACGAGGCCGCACTCACCTCGGAATCAGGGGCACCGATCAGATGATTCAAACCACCGGCTCAACGACAGCCGGTATGGACACCACGACCGACGACGAGCCGATTGAAGCAACGGTCGGCGACCGGCTTGCCGACCGTGAAGAGACGATCGCGGTTGCCGAATCGCTGACCGGCGGGCTGCTCTGTTCTCGGCTGACCGACATCCCCGGCGCGAGTGAGTACGTCGACCGCGGCGTCGTCGCCTACGCCAACAGCTCGAAACAGACAGCCCTTGGCGTCTCCCGGGAGGCACTCGACGCCAACGGCGCGGTCAGCGAGGCTGTTGCCGCCGAGATGGCCCAAGGGATGCGAGATACCGCCGAAACAACATGGGCCCTCTCGACGACCGGGATCGCCGGCCCCACCGGCGGCACCGACGACAAGCCGGTCGGGCTCGTCTACATCGGCGTCGCCTACGCCGCCCCGTGGGGCAGCGAGGACTCCTTTGTTCGCGTGGATCGACACATCTTCGACGGCGACCGCGCAGCCGTGAAACGAAAAAGCGCGACCCACGCGCTTGAAGCACTATCGGCGGCGATCGACGACGCCAGCGACTGACCTGTTCAGTTCGTCGAGACGATCTCGACGACATCGCGGTGGGCGAGGTCGTGATCCGCGCCGACCTGTCGCTCCGTCCGGCAGTCGATCCCGTGGAGGAGCCCGTCGCCGATATCAGAGTGGAGGAAATAGGCGAAATCCTCAGTTGTCGACTCCTCGGGGAGAATAAAGCAATCGCGGAAGACGCCATCCGTGTCGTCGCTGCCGTTGGCACTCCCCGGGAACACCGCGATACAGCCCAGCACATCGAACAGCGCGGTCTCGATGGCCTGCTGAACGCCGGTACCACCAAACTCGGTGATAAACTCCCGGATCTGTTCGAGGCCGGCTGCCTGTTTGGTCGAGGGGTCGCCGACGATATCGAACTCGTCAGCACCGGGCGTGTAGTCGATGACGCCGTTGTCGGCGGCCTGTTTCAGTGCCCCCTCGGCGTGAGCACTCACCGGAACGAATGTCAGGTGGTCGTAGTCGGGATCGGCGGTGATTGCCTCCCAGTTGGCCTGGGCTTCGGGGGTGTCCATCTTGTTGGCCGCGATCAGCATCGGTTTCGTGCGCTTGCGGATCTCACGAGCGAGTGCCTCGCGGTCGCCCTCGTCCCACTTGTCGGTATCAAGTTCGAGGCCGAGCGAGCGGATGAGCTGTTTGATCTCGTCTTTGTTGGTCTTGAACGCGCTCATCTGCTCAGCGAGGTCGACCTCGATCTTCGCGTCCGCGCCCTCATATTTCCCTTCGTGGCTCTCAATTCCCTTTTCGAGGATGTCGAGATACCACATGTCGAGTTCGGTTTCGAGGAAATCGATGTCCTCGCGTGGGTCGTGGCCCTCGGTGGGTTCGCCCTCGCTGTCGGTTTGTCCGGAGAAGTCGACGATGTGGATCAGCGCGTCAGTCTCGTTGAGATCGGTCAGAAACTGATTGCCAAGGCCGTTGCCCTCGTGAGCACCGGGGATCAACCCCGCCACATCGACGAGTTTTGTTGGCACAAAGCGGGTGCCGTCACGGCAGACGCCGACGTTCGGCGTGCAGGTCTCGTCGAACTCCGGGGCCGCACAGTCGACGCGGACGTAGGCCTCGCCGACGCTGGGATCGATTGTGGTAAACGGGTAGGCTCCCTCAGGCACGTCGTTTTTCGTCGCTGCATTGAAGAAACTGGATTTGCCGACCGATGGTTTGCCCACCAGGCCGATCCGATAGCTCATTGTCGAGTCTGGTCGACCGCCGGACAAAAACCGTTCTACCCGTCGGCGCGTAGTCGGCTGGTACCGTCTGTCACGGCCGACAGCCAACCCACAGCCGTTTTGCGACCGCTCGGCGAAGCGGTCTGTATGGACGATGCCAACAGCGACGACACGGAGCAGGCGACCGACGCAGCCGACGACGGTGACCGGTTTGTCGTCGGTGTGCACGTCACTGACGACGAGCTCAGATTTGTCGTCCACGTGCCAAGCGAAATCGACTCGGGGTGGCGCGATCCCGACGAGTTCCAACAGCTGGTCGAACAGATCACCTGGCAGCACCTCGATCAGGAGACGACATTGCGGGCGATCGCTGCTGAGAGTGCCCCCGGCGAGACGGTCACGCTGGGTAGCGTTACGTTGCAGCCCGATGGAACGGTCGTCGATCACGAGCTGCCGGCACCGGCAACCGACGAGTAGCGACGGCCGGTAGAACAATACCACTGTGGGACGTTTTCCCACTATGGCTGCAACATTCGAACTCTTCGTCGACAGCGCGGATCAGTGGCGATGGCGGCTCGTCCACACAAACGGAAACATCATCGCCGACAGCGGCGAGGGCTACGCGAGCCGACAGAAATGCAAGCAGGGCATCGAGAGCGTCAAACAGAACGCCCCAGAGGCCGAGCTCGTCGACGCCGAGTGACGGTTCGGCGCGGGTCAACGGCTGACACCCGCGAGCGACAGCGATAGCTGTTGCTCGCGGTGACTGCTGTCGGTGCGGAGCGTTGCTGTCGCTCCCGGGAACCGAGCGTTGTTGTCAGCGAGCCAGAGGTGTGACTCGCGGGATGATGAATGAAGGTATGAATGGGTGGCGGCGAACCACGGCTCCCAGAGGGTCTCCCACTCCAGTACTGCGCGGAACGCTGACGAGCTTA